>JAJZJJ010000298.1 GCA_021810175.1 Acidobacteriota bacterium
CGCATTCGGACTGGCACTCGGAGCGGCCATTGGAGCCGCCATCCACAACCTCGCAATCGGCGTTGGCATTGGATTGAGTCTGGGAATTGCCGTTGGCGCGGTCGTCGGCGCCAGGAGGGCTGGGCGCCGTGGACGATCCGATGCCTGAAGGCCACAAACGCGCGAAGCTCAGGCCCCGCGCCCAATAAGGAGCGGACGCCTCACCCGCAAACGTCAAAGTGAGATATAACCCACCATTCCCTGCTGCAATTCCGGGCACACATTCCCCCTGATAACTCAATCATCAGGACCCGATTTACACAAATAACCCCTCTTTTTGCACCGAAAAACTTCTCAGAAACCTTCGCCGCCTTCCGCCAACAGGCGTAGAGTTCTTTTCAACGGAGGCGCAAGCCCCCAGAAGGAGAGAACAGAGAAGAAACATTCGGAGAGGGAACCGGCGCCGGAACTCTCGCAGCAGTCGGGAAACCGATAGCCAAAGGATGCGAATTCAAAGTTCTCGTGGTGTACCGGATCGGAGCGAAACCGGAAGGAAACGGGCGCAAGCCCGTGGAAGCCGGACAGAGCGAAGGTCCAATGGGAACCGCGCACTGGACCCCGAACCAGTGCTTCGAAAAAACGGATAACGGGGGGTGGGTGACCGCAAGGAAACTCACCCCTTCGCTGTTTCTGCACGCGTCCCGCCGTGTTATCTTTTCTCACCGTCACTGCCTCATCGGAAACTCTCCCGCAGCAGTCGTCGACTCGTCCCTCGCCTCGTCGCATCCGCCCGACCCCCGTTGAAATCCCTTGCTTCTACACCGCATCGGGCATTTACTGGGGGCATGGAATGGTGCTGGTGCCGACGCAGCGATGGGAACGTCGATTCGCCCGCCCTACTATCCAGCCTTGCACTTGGGGAATTCCCCCGCGATGCCTCGCAAGCGGATTTCAAAACACAATCCTGTACCATGCTCAGTGTGAATCTGCGGCAGCGAACCGCAGCGGTTTCTGAAAGATACTATGGCAATCAAGACTGATCCAGGCTCTTCGTACTACAGATCTCAGCCAACCGCGCCACGGGTTCTCGAACTGCCTACCCGTGAATCCAGCCAGTCTTCCGGCTCATGGTGGGGCCGCTGGTTTTCCAGCGGCGGAAGAATTGATGAACCCCATCACATCGGCCGCGGATACCCGTGGTACAAGGTCGTTTGCCTTACCGGTGTCGATTACTTCTCGACCCTCGCCTATCAGGCTGGCATTGCTCTCGTCGCTGCCGGCTTGCTCGCTCCCGTTGCGACGCTCGCGCTCGTGCTGGTGACCTTGCTCGGCGCTTTGCCCGTCTACTGCGTGGTCGCCCGCCGCTCGTTTGTGGGCCAGGGTTCCATCGCCATGCTCGAGCATCTGCTCGGCGGCTGGAAATCCAAAATATTTGTCCTGGTCCTCATCGGCTTCGCCACAACGGACTTCGTCATCACCATGACGCTCTCCGCCGCAGACGCCGCCCGTCACGCCGTCGCCAATTCGTTTCTTCACCCCTATCTCGGAAACAGCCAATTCGGCATCACCGTCCTGCTCCTGTTCATCCTCGCGGTCGTCTTTTTCATCGGATTCAGGGAAGCCATCAACCTCGCCGTCGCCATCGTCATTCCTTTTCTCGGACTCAACCTCTTCGTGCTCGGCGTCGGCCTCTACCGTATCCTCCAGCGCCCGGCCATGGTCCTGCATTGGCGCGCCGCCATGCTGGCCAGCACCGGAAATAACAGTTGGATGGCCGTCATCATCCTCGCTTCCATCCTCTTCCCGAAACTGGCCCTCGGACTCAGCGGTTTTGAAACCGGCGTCTCCGTCATGCCTCTGGTCCAGTCCACCGCGGAGGACGCAAGACGTCCCGTCCCCACCGGCCGCATTCGCAATACCCGCAAGATGCTCATCGCTGCCGCCGTCATCATGAGCTTCTTCCTGCTGCTCTCCAGCTTCGTCACCACTATGCTGATCCCGCCTTCCGCCTATGAGGCCGGAGGCCCCGCCGCGGGAAGAGCCATCGCTTATCTGGCCCATCAGATGTTCGGGGGCGTCTTCGGCTCCATCTACGATCTCTCGACCATCCTTATCCTCTGGTTCGCCGGCGCCTCCGCCATGGCTGGACTCATCAACCTGATCCCGCGTTATCTGCCGCGGTTCGGCATGGCCCCGCTCTGGGTCGCGTACAGAAGACCCATGGTCGCCTTGCTTCTGATCGTGGATCTCATCGTGACCCTCGTCTTCCACGCCAATGTCGACGCTCAGGCCGGAGCCTACGCCACTGGCGTCCTCGTGCTCATCCTCTCCGCCGCCATCGCTGTCACCATTGCCTTCTGGCGCGAGTTCAAGGAAAAACGCGATTCCAACACCTTGATTCTCACCATTCTCTTCTTCATCGTCGCTGTCGTCTTCGTCTACACCACCATCGACAACATCTTCGAGCGCCCGGATGGCGTCATCATCTCGTCGATCTTCGTCTTTGTCATCCTCGCCTTCAGCGCCATCAGCCGCTACCAGCGCGCCCAGGAACTGCGCGTACAGGACATGGAGTTCGTCGACGAGTCATCGGCCCGCTTGTGGTCGACCATCGCGGCCAAAAAAGTCTGCCTCGTGCCAACCAGCTTCTCCGGCGAAGGCTACCGCATGCGCAAAGCCGAGGAGATCAACCGCAATTACCGCGTCACCGAGCCGCTCGCCTTCGTCCACACCCACCTCATCGATAACCGCAGCGAATTCGTCAGCCGTCTCCGCGTCAGCGTCACGAAGGAACGCGATCACTATGTCATCGAAGTCTGGGGAGCGGTCGCCATCGCCAACACCATCGCCTTCATCGCCGAACTGCTCGACCCTGTGAGTATCTTTGTTGTGCTCAGCGGCCAGAACCTCATGCAGCAGTCCCTCCGCTACCTCTTCTGGGGTGAGGGCGAAGTCGGCATGCTCGTCTACGCCATCCTGGTGCACTACTGGAACTGGAACGGACGCAAAGCCGACCGCCCCACGCTATTCCTCACCACCGCCTGAGATTTTTGGCTTCGCCATCAAAACGCGGGCGGCCCACTCAACCGCCTTTTGCTTGAGTGAGGCAGTCCCCTAGTGCCGCAGATCCTCCAGCACCCGCGCAATTTCCCCCTGCGCGTCGCCGTCCACCGGCAGCAGCGGAATCCGCGGCCTGCCCCCGTAATATCCATTCAGATCGCAGGCATATTTGATGCCCGAAATCCCGTATTTCGCGGCCACAATCGCTTCGGGCTCTGTCAGCCGGTGCTGCTTTTCCTCGGCCAGACGCCGGTCGTTGTCCTTCCACGCCCAGTAAACTTCCTGGCAGGCCTGCGGCAGGCATGCGCCCATCGCCAGCACCGCTCCTGTCGCTCCCGCATCCAGCGACCCCAGCAGGCTCCGCGCCGATCCCGTCAGCACCTGGAACCCCACGTCCTTTGTCCGCGTCTGGATCCTCGGCTTCGCCTCCGCCACCGCGATGGCAGGCCCGCCCAGCACCGTTGCCGGAACCAGGTTCGGCGTCTCCACCGCGCTGGCCGCTTGCTGCATCCGCGCCGTCACCGCCGTAAACACCGTTGTCACGTCCACCGCGCGCTTCGCCGCGTTGCGCGTCGCTTCCACCAGCGCGGCAATCCGCTCCACGCTCCCCGTCGAATCCTTGATGCCGATAATCTTCGGATGCTGCGCCAGCTCCGCCACAACCTCCACCGGCAGATCATAGTGCGTGAACTTCGGAATGTTGTACAGCACCACCGGCAGCGGCGAGCGGTCTGCCAGCGTGCGGTAGTACGTCAGCATCTCTGTCGGCCCCATCTGCGGTCCGTAATAGTGCGGCGTCCGCACCAGCACGGCATCGTACATCGCCTCGGCCGCAAACTCCGCCAGCCGCATCGTTTCCACGAAGCTCTCACGCCCGACGCCGGCAAGCAGCACCTTCTCCGCGGCAGCCGCCTGCGCCGCCGTCTGCAGCACCTCGCGCGTCTCATCGTCGCTCAGCATCGGAGCTTCGCCCGTCGAGCCAAGCACCACCATCCCGGCCACCGGCGTACGCGAGTAGCGGGCTACGTTGTGTTCCAGTTTGCGGAAATAGCAGCGCCCGTCCGGATAGAACGGCGTGGTCATCGCGGGGAAAATGCCTTCGAGCAGCATATTCTGATTCTAAATTGCTTTCGCCCCGCTCGCTGCGCCCCTGCGCGCTTCATCCACCGCCCTCTGCAGCATCCGCAACTCATCGCCCGCACCATGGCGAAATGTGTAATGACGCCATCTTAACTTCACTGAAAAAATCCTTGATTTGTTGCATACTACTCCTGAGAAGCGAACCGGAGCAGCCTTGTTGTCGGTTCAGGTTCTGGCTCCTTGCGGTTGCTTCCATGTGAGCTGCGTCACTCCCGGCAGTTTGAGTCCGTAGCTATAATGACCGACTAGGAAGAACCGATTACTTCCAGTTCAATAGTGAAGGGAATCCGCCACATGGCGACCATTAACGCCGGCGCCCCGTCCGCGCAGGGCGAGCCGACTCATACTCTGAGTACCTCCGATAAGCCAGTCGTTAACGATTTCAGCCTGCAGGTCGCAACGGTCAACGGATCGGGTTCGCAATCCGCGAACAACGTTCTGCTCCGCAGCATCTTTGCAATGGGAATTCCGGTCAGCGGGAAAAACCTCTTTCCGTCCAACATCGCCGGCCTTCCCACCTGGTACACCATCCGCGCCAGCAAGCACGGGTACGTCGCCCGCAAGGAGGACATCGACCTCCTCATCGCGATGAACCCCGAAACCGCGCAGGAAGACATCGAGTCCCTGCGCCCCGGCACCGTCGCTATTTATGAGGAAAAGCTCAACCTCAGGCAGTTCCGCGACGACGTCATCTGCTACCCGGTGCCCTTCGACCAAATCACCGCCGAGGTCTGCCCAGAGGCACGCCTCCGCAAGCTCGTCCGGAACATGGTCTACGTCGGCGTTGCCGCGCAGCTCCTCTCCATCGACCCCGCGGTCGTCGAAGAGTCTGTCCGCCGCCAGTTCTCCACGAAGAAGAAAGCC
>JAJZJJ010000299.1 GCA_021810175.1 Acidobacteriota bacterium
TCTTCCCGGACGCTGGAACAGCGCGTCGATGTTGATCTTCTCCGCCGCCAGCGCCCCCGCAATCTCCGCCACAATCCCCGGCGAGTCGCGCACAATAAACCGAATGTAGTGCCGCAGCTGAAACTCCCCGCTGATCGCCGCCGCCCGGCTCGGCAAATCCACCGGACGCGACCCGTGCGCCAGCGCAATCAGGTCTGACACCACCGCCACCGCCGTCGGATTCCCACCCGCGCCGTGCCCTGAAAAAACCACATCGCCGCCATACTGCCCGCTGATGAGCACCATGTTTTCCGTGCCCCGCGACCACGCCAGCGGCGAACGCTGCGGCACCAGCATCGGCCCCACCGTCGCCGACACCCCATTCGCAAGCAGCTCCGCCTTCGCAATCTGCCGGATCGTACACCCCAGATCCCGCGCATACGTCAGATCGATGGCGTCCACCTGCGTGATCGACCGGCACGTCACCGCCTCCACCTTCACCGCGGACCGCAGCGCAATCCGCGAAAGGATCACCAGCTTCGCCCGCGCATCGTAGCCGTCCACATCCTCCGTCGGATCGGCCTCCGCATACCCCAGCTTCTGCGCGTCCGCCAGCACCTCGGCAAACGCCGCTCCCGTCTCCATGCGGCTCAGAATGTAGTTGCACGTGCCGTTCAAAATGCCTTCAATCCGCGTAATCCGGTCGCCGGCCAGCCCCTGCAGCAGCCCCGGAATCACCGGAATGCCCCCCGCTACCGCCGCCCCGTAAAGCAGGTGGACGCCCTTCGACCGGGCCAGCCGGTCCAGCTCCACTCCCTGCGCGGCAATCAGCTTTTTGTTCCCCGTCACAACCGACTTGCCCGCCTCCAGCGCCCGCCGAACCCACTCGGCCACCGGATCGAGCCCTCCGATCAGCTCCACCACCACATCCACATCGGAGTCGAGTACCGTTTCGATATCCTCCGTCCAGGTCACCGTCGAAGGCACCCAGTCGGCAATCTTGCGGGCGACGCCCCGATTGAACACGTATGCGAGTTCGATCCCGTCCGGCTGCAGATCGCTGAGTATGCGGGCAACGGAACTTCCTACCGTGCCAAATCCGAGGATGGCGACTTTCATGGTTACAGGTTACAGGCTGCGGCGCACAGGGTACAGACGCTCGCGGTATTCTGCATCCAGTCATATTGGTTTCACACGCGGAGGGCGGCATGGCGACGGCGGCGGGTCCGGACAACGAGGCGGGAAGATCACAACACCACTGGATCAGGATTGTGGTGCTGGCGATGGCGGTCGTCATCGTCGCGCTGCTCGTGGTTCCTTTCCTCGTGAACGTCAACACCTTCCGCCCCATGCTGGAATCGGAGCTCTCCAGCGCGCTCGGGCGCAAGGTGACCCTCGGCCATCTCAGTCTCTCGCTCTGGTCCGGCGGCCTCGTGGCCAACAACGTCACCGTCGCCGACGATCCCCAGTTCGGCAGCGCTCCCTTCTTTCAGGCAAAGTCCCTCCGCATCGGCGTCCAGATGGGCACACTGCTCTTCCACCACCAACTCGTCGTCGAGCAGTTCGTTGCCGACTCACCTCAGATTCACCTCATCGAAAACCAGAACGGCATGTGGAATTTCTCCTCGCTGGGCAGCGGCAACCCCGGCGCGCCGCAGCAGGCCTCCTCCGCCAAAATGCCGCAGGTCACCGTCGGCGAGCTGAAAATTCAGGACGGTAAGGTCTTCGTATCCTCCCTGCCCGCCACCGGAGAGCCATTCGTCTACAGCAACGTCAACATCGCCGTAAAGAACCTCTCCACGACCCAGGCCATGCCTTTCTCCATCGCCGCCGATCTGCCCGGCAATGGATCCGTCAAGCTGGTCGGCTCCGCCGGCCCCCTGGCAAAGCCCAACGCGGAAGCCACTCCGTTCCGCGCCAGCCTCGACCTGAAGCACTTCAATCCCGTCGCCGCCGGCGTGCTCCCGGCCAGTGATGGAATCTCCATGATTGCCGACGCCAACGTCGAACTCCGCTCCAACGGAACCATGCTCACCGGAGCCGGAGGCATCCAGGCCTCCCATCTGCTGCTCTCCCGCGATGGAACCCCGGCTCCTCAGCCCGTCGAAATCGAGTTCACTGTCGGCCAGAACCTCACCACCCGCGTCGGCCAGATCCAGAGCATGGCCATCCACGCGGGTTCGGCCACGGTGCAGGTCAACGGCAGCTGGGTCGTCTCCGGCCAGACCACCGCGCTCAACCTCAACCTGTCCGCCCCGTCGCTGCCCATCAATCAGCTGGAGCAGTTCCTGCCCGCGGTCGGCGTTCGCCTGCCCCGTGGGTCCCGACTCCAGGGCGGAACCCTCACCGCCACCCTTGCCATCACCGGCACGGCCAGCTCCCCCGCCATCGACGGACCGGTCGAGCTGGACGGCACAAAGCTGGTCGGCTACAGTCTCGGCAAGAAAATCCAGGGCCTCACCGCCCTCGCCGGAATCGGTAACTCCACTGACATCCAGACCCTCCGCGCGCAGGTCCACTCCACCGTGCCCATGACCCAGCTCAGCAATATCTACGCCAGCGTCCCCGCTCTGGGAACAGCCATTGGCAGCGGATCCGTCTCGGCCGCCGGCGCTCTGAACTTCCAGCTCACCGCGAAGCTGAACGCCAACACCAAACTCGGCGGCCTCGTCAGCGGAGTCTCCACCGCCCTCGGCGGAACCGCCGGCAAGTTCCTCCACGGCACCATGAGCAACGGCGTCCCCATGACCATCACCGGCACCACCTCCGATCCTGTCATCCGCGTGGAGCTCGGCAAAATGCTGGGCGGCGGACAGAAAGGCAAAAAGAAGCAAAGCGTCGGTGACATGGTCAGGGGGCTACTCGGGAAATAGAACGCCTGGCGACCTTCGTAACCCATTTCTGCTCTTAGGTTTCGTTCCCGCGCCGCTTCTTTGGAACGGGAGCCCCGCTCCGAACGTCTAACACTTGACACTATTCTGTAAACTGCGTTGGCTGCGGCCGGCGGCGGAACAAATTCCTCCGCATCGAGTCCGCAATCCCGAGGAGAAAATACTTTGCCCCAACTAATGAGAACGTCCAATCCCACGCTCAACGACAAAGTCTTTCGCGGTGTGCCCCTTGCGTGGGGCGAGGGCATGACGCTGCAGGGCACCATCAACAAAACCGGAATCCTGCTGCTCTGCGCCATGGCCGGAGCCGCCTGGACCTGGCACCTCTTTTTCGCCGAACACTCGTTTGCCGCCGTCAGCTCCATGATGTGGCTCGGTCTCCTCGGCGGCATGGTCCTCGCCCTGGTCACCGTCTTCAAAATGCAGTGGTCGCCCATCACCGCTCCGCTCTATGCCGTTGCGGAAGGCCTCGCCCTCGGCGGCATCTCCGCCACCTTTGAGCTGCGTTTCCCGGGTATCGCCATTGAAGCCGTGAGCCTCACCTTCGGCACCCTGCTCGTCCTGCTCATGGCCTACAAGTCCGGCATGATCCGCGTCACCCAGAAGTTCCGCCTCGGCGTCGTCGCCGCCACCGGCGCCATCATGCTCTTCTACATCGTGCAGATGGTGCTGGGCTTTTTCGGTGTCCACTTCGCCGCCATCAACGGATCCGGCCCCATCGGCATCGGCATCAGCCTGGTCATCGTCGCCGTCGCCGCCCTCAACCTCGTCCTCGACTTCGACTTCATCGAGCGCGGCGTCCAGTCCGGCGCTCCGAAGTACATGGAGTGGTACGGCGCCTTCGGCCTCATGGTCACCCTGGTCTGGCTGTATATCGAGATGCTCAATTTGCTGGCAAAACTCAGGAGCAACGATTAGAGAATCGCTGGGGAATAGAGGATAGCTGGGTAAACCCTGCTGATGCGCCTCGCGGATCCGACGTTTCCAGATACAGAGAAGGGAGCCGGAACCCTCCATTCCGGCTCCCCGCGCATGGTTCTTTTCCGCATGGTTCATTTCGCGGTGGCGACCACTACCTGTTGCCCGGTCTGCGCGTTCGCCGGAAGCCCGAATTTCACCTCATTCTCGGTCCTCGAAGTCGGCAGGAACACGTTCAGCGCCCGCTGCGGGCTGCGAACCTGCGTCAGGAAGTGCGTGTATTCGCCGTACCGGTTGAACACCAGAGCACCCGATTCCAGAACCACTTCATTGCTCGGAATCGTGATGGCATAGGCTGCGGCATTCGTGTTCACATTGCGGAGCAGCATCGTGTAACGATAGTTCTCGCTCAGCTGATACGTGCCGGCAGGCAACTCCGTATTCGCAACAAAGAAGTTAAACGGAATCGTTACCTCAGCAACAATCTGTTGAGCATACGTCGGAGCCGCGGCCAGCAACGCCGCGACACCCAGGATAAGCGTAAGGAAGAAGTGTCTCATGACATTTCTCCTTTCGGTTGGAGCATGGGAGCGGTTGAAATACGTCTCCCGCGTGCCGCCATCTTCTGCGGCCCTTCGTCGCGGACACACGACCAGCTTTCTTTTGTCGGATTTCCGCGGCGTCACGCGGGGCAGGCTGAATTACTGGTGTCTCGCCTGCTTATTCGCCGGATGTTCGCGCCGATGGCGCGCGACAGCCTTCGCGACTTCTTCCGCAGTGAGCCTGCTGTGGCTCGAGGAGTGGAGTACTTCGTCCGGAGCAAGGTCGGGAACAGTCGACGCTGGCGCCGGAGCCTTCCGCGCGGTCTTTTCCGGAGTGGCCATAAAGCCTCCTGCGGATCACACCGATCAGCGGCGTCAAACCTGGAACACGCCGTCGAACGGCTGATCCAGCGGCCGGTCATCTTCTCGTCGCCATGGCCGCGCGCCGTTTCCAGCCGCGCAAGCCATAACGGCGAGGTTCAATCCACGCCGCTGCCTCTAGTATGGCGCAGTAAGGCTCTCCGTCAAGCTCTGTTGCCGCGGCCCGCTGTGACCAGGTCGCAAATCCCTCATTCAGGAGTGCATCCCGCCCCTGCATTCGCGAGCAGATCGATGCTCTGCCAGGTTCCCTTCAGCACTGCCAGGGGAGACCCACACCCCAGAGGAATGGAAATCTGGATCGAGCGGTAGCACTCGTCAGCACGC
>JAJZJJ010000300.1 GCA_021810175.1 Acidobacteriota bacterium
TGCCCGGTCGGAGGAGGAGCACGGAACCCTGCTGCACGCCGCGCGTGTTCGCGTCCCGATGCCGTCCGTAATCCGCCTGTTGGAATACCGACGCATTCCGCACCAGACCCGAGCTCTCTCGCGCAAAAATATTCTGCTGCGCGATCGCAACACGTGCCAGTATTGCGGAGAAGTGCTTCCCGCCGCTGAATTAACGCTGGACCACGTCATCCCGCGGTCTCGCGGCGGACTGTCCACGTGGGAAAATCTCGTTGCGTGCTGCCATGTCTGCAACCGGCGCAAAGGCAATCAGATGATCCATGAACTTGAGGACATGCAGTTGCTGCGCGAGCCGCGTCCCTTTTCCCTGCACACCAGCCGGCACATTATGCGCATGATCGGCAGCTCCGACCTTCGCTGGCGCAAATACCTGTATTACTGAGTGGCTCGCCGGCAAAGAGGAGTCGCGGAACGCCAACCCGCCGGGCGCTGGCTCCGCCGGGATCGGGCACCCGCGTAGCGGGGTGCGATAGTCTTGAAATTGCCCAACAATGCCAGCCAGCCAGCCAGCCTCAACTGAAGTTGTACGCTCCGAAACAGTCCCGGCGTGGCTGCGGATCTTCTTCGCTATTCTGACCGCCGCTTATGCGCTGCTTCTAATCCGTGACCCGAGCCCGTTCTTTGCGGATGACAGCTTTTTTTATCTCCAGGTGGGCCGAAACTTCGCGCTGGGCCACGGCAGCACGTTCAACCGTCTGATGCCCACGAACGGATACCACCCGGTATGGATGTTGCTCTGCGCCGCGGTGTATCGCATCTTTCCTGGGCGAATCGCCGGTCTGCACGCGGTGGCCGTACTCATCGTGCTGCTCAATCTGACGGTCCTTCTGGCGATCACGCGGCTGCTGCGCAATCTGCACGCTCCCGCGTGGGTGGCGTGGACCATCCTGATTCCATTTCTGTTTGGGCTGCAGCTCGGCACGGAATCCAGCCTGAGCGCTGCGATGCTGAGCGGCGCCTTGCTCGCGCTGTATGAGTTCTTCCAGCAAGCAACATGGAGGACGGGGCTCGCCTTCAACGTTCTGGCGGCATTCGCGGTTCTCAGCCGGCTGGATTCAATTTTTGTCATTGCCTCGCTCTGGATTGCGGTGCTGCTCTGGTGTTTCCAGCGGAAGAACGGCGCTGGCGGCAGTATGGCTATGCGCGTCCATCTCGGCTTTATTCCGCTGTATGCGGCTTTGTGGGGCGCGTATCTCGCCAGCAATCTGTGGTGGTTTCACATCATCATGCCGATCAGTGGCCTGCTCAAGTCCCACAATGGCAACGATCACCTGCTGGGCCGCAACCTGCCGCACACCGCGATTCTTTCGCTCGTCATCAGCGCTGTTTCTCTCCTGGTTCTCTGGCGAAGACAGCGGGACGGCTGGCTGCGCTTCGCGGAGCTACCGTTTTTTGTGGGGGTGCTGATCCACGCGGGCTACATCACGCTGCGCATGACCAGTGAAACCCGCTGGACCTGGTATTACGTCAGTTGGGCCATCCTGGCCGCAATGACTTCCGCAAGAGCGGCCATGTGTCTTTTTCGTTCGACTCCGAATGCCCGTGCGAAATTTCTCCCGGCGGACCGGAACCGTCTGCGACTCGCCTCCATTTCCTTCGCAGTCTTGCTTTCGGCACTGCTCTGGTACAGGATGGGCTGGAGGCACAGCCGGGAGCAGGTTGCGGAAAACACCGCAATTCCGGCCCTGCGGACTGTTCTGGAAGCCAATGGCCCTCATCGCATTCTGGCCTATGATCAGCCTGGCGGAATGGCCTATTTCACCCGGCTTCAGGTGGTTCCCCTGGATGGCCTGATGGCCGACCGGAATTTTCAGACCGAGCTGGCGCAGCGCGGCATCGGGGATTTTATCCGGCGGGACCACATGGACGGCTTCGCCGGACCCGATGTGCCGTTCGGACAGGAGGGATGGCGGACCTACTGCGGTCATCTGTTCCTGGAAAGCACGAAATACAGGTGTGAGCCCTGGAAGCCCGGACCGGACGGCGAGCCGCAATGGATGATCACAGGCGTGGAAGTCTATTCCCGCCTGCCGCTCGCCCCTGCCGGCTACATTGCGCTTCCCCCGGATCACATCGTTTGGACCCGGCAGCACTACCTGACGGTGTGGAGGATCTCCGGCGCGGATGCGGGAAGTACCGCACGTGCGGACTAAAATTTATTCTGGTTCCAGAAACCTGCATTTGACGCCACAGATTTGGCAACCGCGGCAGTTCCGCGCAATCTAATAGAAGACGCTTTGCAAATCGACTCAAAATTCCGGATTTCTCCAGCTTTCTTTCTGGCGCTGCTGGTTGCGGCAACGATGCCGCTGGCCGCGGTCGCGCAGGTACGCAGCCCTTCAAGTTCAGCGATCAATCCCCTGTACGGCAGCGTCTCAGCAGCGAAGCCGGTCGCGGCGGACCTGCCTCTTTCCCTCGATGACGCAATCCGCCGCGGGCTCCAGCACAATCTGCAGTTGGCGCTTACCGGACAGGACAGGCGTAACGCCGCCGGCGTCCGGCTGCAGGCCATCAACGCGCTTCTGCCGACGATCACGTGGGACGCTGTCCGAAGCAGGAACCAGATCGATCTGGCCGCGCTGGGTTTTCGCCCCAATGTGCTGCACTCGTTCCCTCCGGGCTTCCTTCCACCCTCGGCGCTGACCAGCTTCCAGCCGGTCGTCACCGTCAATCTGGTGCAGGCGCAAGCCAACCTCAATCAAAGCCTGTTCGATCTTCGGGCTTTCGAGCTCTACCGCGCTGCACGACAGGAAATCCTGGCCGTCGACTACAGCGATCAAGGCTCGCGGCAGGATGTGATTCAGGTCGTGGCCGGAACTTATCTGCTGGTGCTGGCGGACGAGGCGAATGTAACCAACGCACGCGGCCTGCTGGCAACCAATGCGGAGATTCTCCGCCAGGCCACCTTGAGTCACCAGGCGGGAGTCTCAACCAAGCTGGACGAACTCCGGGCCCGCGTGCAATATCAGCAGCAAGATCAACTGGTGATCGCGCGCCAGAACCAGTTGGAGAAAGATGAGATCGCGCTGAAGCGCGAGATCGGATTGCCCGCGGACCAGGTGATTCACCTGACCGACCGGGCGCCCTATGCGGATTTCGACGCGATGCCGCTCGATCAGGCGCGCCGCGAGGCTTATGCGCACCGGCAGGATTATCTGCAGATGCAGGCCAGGCTGCGATCGGCGCAATTCCAAAGCCGAGCCGCCCGCTATGAGCGGCTGCCTACGCTTACCTTTGGCGGAAATTACGGAGTCACCGGAACCGTTGGAGGGCTGTACCATGGCACCTTTCTGGCCCAGGGCACGCTGAGCGTTCCACTCTTCAGGGAAGCGAAACTTCGCGGCGATCACGACGTAGCCGATGCGCGGACCAGACAGACGCTGTCCCAGATGGCCGCGCTCAAGAACCAGATCGACGCCGAACTGCGGGACGACATGCTCGACATCGCCGCCGCTCAGCAATTGGTGCAAGTGGCGAGAAGCAACGTGGACCTGAGCCAAGCGTCACTCAATGACGCTACCGACCGGTACAAAAACGGGGTTGCGGATGATCTTGAGGTCGTTCAGGCGCAAGCGGTACTCTCAGCAGCTCAGGCGCAGATGGTAAACAGTCTGTACCAGTTCAACCAGGCCAAGCTAAGTCTGGCTCGCAACATGGGTATGCTCGATGCCCAGTACCGCAATATTCTGGGAAATTCTCCGGCTGCTCCCGCCGGGTCCGTGACCACCAGCTCGCTACGCGACTTCGGAATGCCGCCCGGCCCGCTGCCGGACCGTCGCCTGCCCCCGGCAGGCAAATGACCGGCATCCCTTTGAGGGATTGCTGGAGGTTCGAGGCACCCCTGGCGAAACGCATCTCAAAGGTGAACGCTTCAGATTTCAGGATTCCAGTATCACGCCGGGCACGCCGGGCAGTCTGCCATCCAACCGGAACGCCGACGGGAATATGACAGGATAGAAGCAATGGCAACACCGCAAGCTCCGCACCGAGCGGCCGCCGCTTTTGCTTCCCGCGATTTCCGCCGCTACCAGATGGCACGATTGCTGGTCATCGTGGGCGCAGAGGCGCAGGCGGTCGCGGTGGCGTGGCAGATTTATCAGATTACCCATCGCGCCATCGATCTCGGCTACACCGGCCTGGCCCTGTTCCTGCCTGGAATTCTATTTCTGCTGATCAGCGGCCACACGGCGGACCGGTATGACCGGCGACGCATCATCCTGGTCTGTTATGGCCTGCAGTGCGTCTGCACGGGCACGCTTTTCTACCTCGCATGGTGCCGGACCCAGCACGCCTGGGGCTTGTTTGCTGTGCTTTTCCTCATTGGCACTGGCCGGGCTTTCAGCGGGCCGGCGAGCTCCGCTCTGGTGCCGCATCTGGTACCCAAGGGAGATTTCGTCAACGCCGTTTCCTGGGGCGCGTCCATCTTCCAGATGGCCAACTTCGTCGGACCCGCGATCGGCGGTCTGCTGTACACTCTGCCGCTTCAGCATTGGCTGCCCGCATCGGTTGGCGCCCATCTGGTGGGGGGCGCCATCGTCTATGCATTCACGTTTGCCTGTCTCGTTTGCTTTCTCCTGCTTGTCGGCTCTCTTTCGGTCCGCCCCGGACGCCAGGAACAGCGGGCCATGTCCGCAGAAACCCTGCTTGCCGGTTTCCGTTACGTGTGGCACAAGAAGCTGCTGCTTGGAGTGACTACGTTGGATCTCTTCGCCGTGCTGCTCGGCGGTGCGGTCACCTTGCTGCCGATCTTTGCCCAGGACATTCTGCATTCCGGTCCGCGCGGACTCGGGATGCTCCGCGCTGCACCAGCCTTCGGAGCGCTGACCATTTCGATTCTGCTGACCTGGCGGCCGATGAGGCGGCATGCCGGGGCCAGAATGCTTTTCTGCGTGGCTGTGTTCGGCGCGGCGACGGTGGTGTTCGGGTTATCGCGTAACCTGGCGCTCTCACTCGGCGCCCTGTTCCTGGTGGGCGCCTCCGACATGGTCAGT
>JAJZJJ010000301.1 GCA_021810175.1 Acidobacteriota bacterium
TTCCGCAATGGATGGGGCCCCACCCAACACAACGGAGTCATTCTGAGGCGAAGCCGAAGTATCCCGATGAACCGCCGGCTGGGAACACCGCTTCAGGCTTCCCCACAACTCCTATCCACTCCAGCTTTTCTTTGCGTCTTGGCGGTGGAATTTGCCTTTGCGCCCAAGGTGCGTGGCCCGCGCGGCCAGCACCATCAATGCGCGCCCGCCGGCGCTCGCCCGTGCGCCACCTTCTTGAAGAACCATACCAGGATGACGCACGCGGCGCTCAACAGCGCTGTCCATCGAAACACATCGATAAACGCCCACAGCAGCGATTGCTGCTGCAGCATCCCATAGATTTGCCCCTGCGCTGCCCCTGCCGCATCGGCGGGATTGGTCTGTCGCGACAGATACCCGTTCAACGCATGCAGTCTCTGCTGCAACCACGTCTGCCCCATCGGCAGGTAATTCGTAAGGTTCGTCTGGTGAAAGTCGCTCCGCCGCACCAGTTCCGTCTGCGTCAATGAAATCCCAATCGATCCGCCCACGTTGCGCATCAGGTTAAAGATGCCGCTCGCATTACCCATCTGCTCGTTGCGCAGCGTTCCGTAGGTCTCCGTTGCAATCGGCACAAACACAAAGCTCAGCGCAAAGCCGGTGATGACGATCGGCCACAACAGCGTCGTCGGACCAATCTCCAGGTTCGAATTGCCGAAAATCAGCGACGTCACCGTAAACACCAGGAAACCAAACGTCAGCAGTATCCGCGCATCGATCTTGTTGCCGATCAGCCCGATCACAGGCATGCCCAGAATCGACCCCACGCCTCTGGGAAACACCACCAGCCCCGCCGAAAACGCCGTATACCCCAGCAACTCCTGGAAGTACAGAGGCAGCACCGTGATCATCGAATAGATGCAGATGCCGAACGCAAAAATCAGAGTGCATCCAATCGCGAAATTCCAGTCCTTGAACGTCTTCAGGTTCACCAGCGGCTTGTCCTTCCGCCACGAGTGAACGACGAACCATATAAATGCAATCGTGAACACCGCAAAGGTCCAGCGAACCCAGTCCGCGCCAAACCAGTCCGCCTCTTGTCCCTTATCAAGCATGATCTGCAGCGTGCCGGTCCACAGTGCCAGCAGGCCAAAACCAATCCCGTCGAACTTGCCCGGATTCGCCTTCCGCACATAATGCGGATCGTGTACGAAGCGGCTGATCATGATCACCGCCAGGATGCCCACGGGAATGTTGATGTAGAACGCATACCGCCAGCTGTAGGTATCTGTCAGCCAGCCGCCCAGCGTCGGACCAATCACCGGCGCCACCACCACGCCAAAGGCAAACACCGCCATGGCCGCCGCGCGCTTGGCGGGCGGAAAACTCTCCATCAGAATCGACTGCGACAACGGCTGCAGCGCCCCACCGCCCGCCCCCTGAATCACGCGCGCAATCAATATGAATCCAAGCGTCGGCGCCATCCCGCAGAAAAACGACGAAATCGTAAAAATGATCACGCACGTGATCAAAAACCGCTTCCGCCCAAACCGCAGCGCAAACCAGTTACTCGCCGGCAGAATCACGGCGTTGGACACCAGGTAGCTCGTCAGCACCCAGGTGGCTTCATCGGTCGTCGCCGAAAGCGATCCCGCAATATACGGCAGCGCCACCGACGCAATCGATGTATCCAACACCTCCATGAATGTCGCCAGCATCACAGAAGCGGCAATCAGCCATGGATTCACCCCTCCTGTATCTGGTGTCTGCGACTCAATCTCAGCCATTCAGTTCTTATCTTTTCGTTCGGTCGTTCGTCAGGCGTTTGCGCCGGTTTGCATTCCCGGTTCCGTGCTCAGTCCGGCGTTTACGTTAGGAAAATCTGCGCACATCCGTACCCTTCAGCGGCTATGCGCGCCATAGAAAATAGTTTCGGCGGAAAACTCTCAGCGAAACACTTCCATTGGATACTGTTCCACTCGGTTCGGATGCAGCCTTTGCCTCGAATTCGCTCCCGCGTCGGCCCCTCACGCCACTCCTTCATTTATTTTGCCTGTTTTTCATCTCCACACTGGTGGCCGCAAGGCGGCGGGTCAGGTATCCTGTTGCGCGAAGTCCAGAAGTCCCCCATATTCACTCCAAACGCAGAAGAGGACATTCATCTTATGGCGATCGCACGGCAGGTCATCACTTCGCTTCTACCAGACGGCACTGACATGCTTGGTACCAAGCATATCGCTGTCAAAATTGCAGACGAAAGCATCGTCTCCGGCTCCCTGCTCACCGTTGAAAGCAACCATTTCTGCGTACTCAAGTCCCGCGGCGCTGTCCTCCAGGTCTACGAGACCGGCCAGTATGCCATCACCACTCCGGACAAGCCTCTCCTCGGTTCCATAGCCCAGGGCTTCTTCGGCGGCAATTCTCCATGGGTTTATGAGGTCATCTACGTCAACCGCTCCAAGCTCCTGCTCCGCAGTGAGGGTATCGCCACCAGCGAAGAAATGGCAGAAATGGCCTACCAGGTCGACTACTACATCCACGTCGACAGCAAGGAAGCCGCACTCGACCTCATTACCCACCTCCCCTTCAATGGCCACTTCATTGACACAAAGGAAGTCGCCGACTACGCCGGCCCCGCCATCGAGCAGTCCATCAACCAGATCGTCCAGGTCACCAAAATGGAGGACATCAACGAGCACATCGGCGAAGTCCGCGAACTCGTCAAAAACCACCTCACCGAATTCCTCCGCATCTACGGCATCACCCTCAACGATCTCAAAATCCTCATCATGCCCAAGGACGAGCGCATGCGTGAGCTCATCTCGCTGCAGGCCATGGGCCTTTCGCCCATTGAGGCCGTTCGCTACTACCTTGCGCTCCGCATGGCCGACCGCGGCCTCATCTCCGCGCCCAACGCCGCCGCCGGAGTCCCTTTCTCCATCGGCGGCCAACCGACCGGCTTCTACGACATCAGCAAGGACACCGGCACCACCGCCAACCGTATACCACCCCTGCCCGAGGTCAAGTAATGGCCCTCTTTGACTTCTATGACGCGGGTCCCATCCGTCAGATCGCGACCAACCTCTTCTACGGATGGGGCTACAACTTCTACCGCCTCGAAAATCAGCTACGCGCGGACGACCAGCTCGTCCGCGCCAAGGCGGCCTGGCTTCTCGGCCGGGCTCTCTCCTCGGTCGAAACCGCCGAATCCGACTACCGTCGCGAATTCCTCCCGCCGCCCAGCCGTCAGCATCCGTTTCCTGACGCCTCCGCGGTCGCTTCGGCCCAGAAGATCGAGCGCCTTGCCGCCTCCATCCGAGCCCTCGAAGCCGCCATGCAGGAGCAGCCCGTCCCCGAGAACGACCGCATGACCCAGCGCTATCGCAAAGAAGCTCCCACCCTCCAGGCCCTCATCTCCCAGGACGAACTTCTCGTCGGCCGCTGCGAAATGCTGCGCTCCATTCTGGAGGGCCAGTCCGCCTCCGTCATCCTCGAAAGAATGTCCTCTATCGAGAACGGCCTCACCTCCATCCGGGAAAATCTCCAGCAGCGCGCCGCCATCCTTCTGCAACCCGCCTGATGCGCGGGCAGCACGCAGACGGTGCCCCGCACCGTCTGCATCGTCTATCCCCTCCTTCAGCTCGCCACTGCCTCCTGCTGCTTGCGCCACGCCTTCGCCTCCGCGGAGTTCACCCACTCGCCCGCTACCTGCCGCGTCGCAATGTTCACGCGATTGAAGAAATTGATCATGGCAATGGAAAACACCAGTATCGCCAGCGCCTGTTCGTCATAGTGCCGCGCAGCCTCATCCCACACATCGTCGGACACGCCGATCTCGCAGCCGGCCTTCCCCCTGCGGCAACCGAACTTCGCGGAGCCGAACACTGGGCCAGGCAGGCCATCACCTTCGCCCGCGGCGCGGTCTTCGCTCGCCCTGCTCTCATCGACGGTGCGGCCGACGTCGTCATTGCGCCGCGCGGACGTCTCTTCCGCGCCCTGCGCTTCACGCTTCTCAACGGCAAAATCGCGGAAATCGACGTCATCGCCGACCCTTCCCGCCTGCGCACTCTGGAGGTTGCCTTGCCTGCCCTCGAATGAACCTCTCAATTCCCGCCCGTCGAAACCTCGGCAGTGCCGTCCTTCAGCTCTTTGAGTTCGCGCATCCGTTTGCCCCGAATCGCCCCGATCGTCATGCCCGCCCCGCTCAACAGCAGCATGGCAAACGCAAGATCCACCAGAAAATTCCACGACGGTCCCCGAACATGCACCACCCGCAGCGCCAGCACCACCGTAATCAGTCCTCGCGGATGCATCCAGAAGGCAAGCTCCCGCTCCAATCGGTGCGCATCTGGCCACAGCAGACCGCTCATCACGATGGACAGCAACCGCGCCACCAGGATCGCCGCGAAGATCACCAGAATCGGAAGCCATTCGCTCACAAATCCCTCGAACCGGATGTCCATTCCCACCAGCACAAAGAAAAACGTCCGTACTAGGAAGCTCAGCTCCGCGTGAAACGCCAGCAGGCCGGCCTGCTCGGCGCCGGCTTGCTCCGCGCCTGCCTGCATTCCCAACCCGGCGCTGAGGTAATGCCGAGCCAGCGGCAAATTGGAAAGCGCCAGGCCGAAAATCAGCACCGCCAGCAAATCCCCGCCGCCGGCCGCGTCCGTCACGGCAAACAGCACCAGCACCGCGCCAAAGGTCAGCACCTGCCAGAAGCGTCGGTCAGAGAGACGCGGCAGCAGAAATGCCCAACCCACTCCGGCCACAACTCCCAGCGCCAGGCTGATCGAAAGCTTCACCGCAAAGCCTCGTATCAGCATCGCCACGGGCACCGTCCCGGCCGGTGCATTCAATAAACCGGTCACGGTCAGAACCGAAAGAATATCGGCCATCGCCCCCTCGACCGTCAGAATCATCTTCAGACCCGGCCGCAGCCGCATCGTCTGCATCACCGGCAGTGACACCGATGCGCTCACACCCCCCAGCACCGCCGCCACGATCAGCGATGCCTTCCACGGAAGCCCCATCAACTCGTAGATC
>JAJZJJ010000302.1 GCA_021810175.1 Acidobacteriota bacterium
TAGAATCCCCCCAGGTGAAACCGCCACTCCAGCCCCGGATTGAACGATACAAAATTCGGAAACCGGTGCGATCCCACCTTGCCCACCACTTCGTTATTCGCATTCACTGACGTAATCGGAAACCCGTTCTGCCACTGCAGCGAATACACAAAATCCCAGTTCTTCTTGAACCACGGCACCTCGAACGGCAGCCATCCCCACGAAATCACCCGGTTCGGCGTATCCCACGGCAGCGGACCGCTCTGCTGCGGCCCCAGCAGCGAAATCGTCGGCGAATACTCAATCGCCGCGTTCGTGTGCGCATACGACCACGTGTACGCGGCAAACAGCGTGTATCCATGCGCGAACGTCTTCCGCGCCTGGATCTCCGCCTCGTAATCATGATCCGTCCGCCCGTTTGTCAGTAGGTAGTCGCCATACAGCGCCTGCGGCCCGTTCTGGTTCACATACGTAAAGACGTTGTTCGTCCGCTTGTCCAGGAAATCCAGCTCCGCAAAAAACTTCCCCGGCAGTTGCTGCGCCACGCTCACACTCCAGTTCACCGCGCGCGCCTCGTGCAGCGACCCTTCGTGATAGGTAAACGTCGTCTGCTCCGGCGGACTCGCCGGCGTCACCCCATTCGATTCGTAATACGTATCGTTACGAATCCCAGCCAGCGCTTCTTCCAGGTATGCCAGTTGTGTGTGCTCGTAATAAATCCCCACTCCGGCGGCAATCTTCGTCTTCGGATCGGTCCCCGGCGCGTACACCAGCGCAATCCGCGGCGAAAACAGCGGCCGCCGCACAATCTCGTCCCAGTCCAGGCGCACCCCCGGATCCAGCATCAGTCCGCGCACCCCGCTCAACTGCCAGTGGTCTTCCACATACCCGCCCACTTCCACGTTGTGCCGCGTAAACGGCGCTATCTGCGGAAACGTGCTTTCCCTCAGCAGCGTCCCGTCCTCGCGCAAGTACCGCACCGGAGCCCGCGTCTCCCGTTGGCTGAAGTTGATGTGGTCCACGTCGATCCCCATCCGCACATCGTGGTTCCCGTGCCAGTGTTGCCGCGGCAGGAACAGCGTGGCGTTGCCCTCCTGCCGTTGCGAGAAGCCCGTCAGATTCTCAAAGTAGCTTCCCTTTGAGGTCTCCGGCGTCAGCTCAAACGGCAGCGTCCCGTGCGGCTCGTAACCGTCGCGGATACGAACCACTCCGAAACCCGCTTCCACCATGCCTCCGTTCGGAAGCCGCTGCTGGTCGCGCACGTACGGCATCCACGAAATCGTGTCGTGCTTGGTTGTGCTCTGTTGTGGCGTCAGCGGCGATAGTCCCTCATAGGGCGAGTGATAATCGTTAAACAGAACTGCAGCGGTTACATTATTGCTCGACGTCGTGTCCACGTTCAGCTTCAGAAAATTGCTGCCTCTCGCCGGATGATTATTCCGCGCCCCGGCCGGCAGCTCCGGTATGTAAACGTCTGAGTAGACTCCCTCGATCCCGTCGAAAAACCACGCCTTGTTCCGCACCAGCGGGCCGGAGAACGTAAACCTCGGCTCAATCTTGTCGAACCGGATCCCATTCAAGTCGTGATACGAGGGCAGAAAGTTCGTTGCATTGAACCGGAATTTGTTTCCACCCGTCCCCGTCTCGAGCGCAATCACTCCGCCCGTCGCGCGCCCGTACTGCACCGGGTATCGCGTGCTCTCGGCATAGATCGACCGCACCGCATCGGTGCTGATGCGCAGCGCCAGAACCCCGCTCACAGGGGAGCGAATATCAAACCCGTCCAGCGTGTCCAGCGTCTCCCACGTCTCTGAACCGGCCACATGCACCTGCCCGCTCCCATCAGCCACCACCCCCGGAAAATACGGCAGCAGGTTGCGAATGTCCCGATTGTCCACATACGGAATGTTCACAATCGCGGCCGTGCTCATCGTTGCCTTGTCCGCCGGCTGCTGCGTGTCCAGTCCTTCGGGTGAGGCAGAAACCTTCACCTGCTGCTCCAGCAGTTCCTCGTGCGCCAGTGTCGCCACCACGCTCGTCTGCCCCGCGTGTTCAATCGTCCTGTCCAGCGTGTAATACCCCGTCGCCTCAATCCTCAGCCGGTATGGATGACTGCTGTGCACCACGTACGTGCAGCGCCCGGCATAATCGGTCCACACATTCACCGGTGTGCGCCCGGTTTCCTCTACTGTCACTTCGGCGTTCTGCACCGCCAGTCCGCTCGTGCTCCTCACGGTCAGCGTCACCTGCGTGACCGCTGCTGCCTGCGCACCCTCAGGAGCGCCCCGTCCATCTGCGCCTTGCCCCGCTGCCTGCGCCTGTGCGGCTGCGGCCGCCATCAGAACTACGCACATCAGCCCGCTTGCAACCCCGCGCATCACCCGTCCCAGCATTCCTTTCACGATAATGGCCCAGGCCCACCCCATAAATCCGACCCCACACATCCGATCTTCCACCTTCATTCCGCCTACCCGTCGGCAGAAGACAGCATCTTCAAACCCGTTCCGCCGGATGCTCTGACTGCCGCACCTGCCACCACCGCGCGCCCCGCCACGCATAGATTCCCAGGTTCAGTGAGCACACAATCACCGCGCCCGTAATGATCAGGTCCACCGGTAAATTCGGATACACAATCTCCTCCAGGTAGTGCTCCAGAAAATCCCCGCGAAATCCCTTCATCCCGGCCTGCGTCATCGCCCACTGCTCCGCCAGCGTCAGCGGGCACGGCCATGGCCCCACCTCGGCGATAATGCCCCACACCAGCGCCAGCACGTGAAACACGCTCCAGCCCGGCCGCCCGCGCGTCCAGAGCGCACCCAGCACCACCCACGCCATCCATGTCAGGTGCACCGCCAGAACCAGGCTCACCAGCGCATCCACGCGTGCATCCTCCTGCGCTTCCTTTTTACGCCCATTCTCTTACGATGCAAGGCGGCAATCATCCCGGCTACCATGGAGTTGTTTGTCCAAGGAGTCAACCAGCCATGCCCCAGCTCTGGATAACGCTTCTCGCCACCCTCCTTGTCTTCTTTGCGCCCGGCCCGTCCGTGTCAACTCAGCCGCATGCCATCCCCGGCAGCGGCATGGCGCTCGTCGCCAACATCCCCATGCCCGGCCCGCCGGTTCGCTTCGACTATCAGTCCTTCAATCCCGCCACGGGGCTTCTCTACATTTCGCACATGAACGCCAGCCACCTCGTTGTCTTCAATGTGCGTACCCGCAAAGTCGTCGCCAATCTTCCCGGCTTCAGCAGCGTGCACGGCGTCTTCGTCGTGCCACGGCTGCATCGCATCTACGCCTCCGCCACCGGCGAGCATCAGGTCCTCGCCGTCGATACCCGTACCCTCAAGATCATCGGACGCGCCGGCCCCATCGACTACCCTGACGGCATCGCCTACGCGCCCCGCCAGAACCGCGTCTTCGTCTCCGACGAGCACGGCGGCGTCGACGCCGTCATCAATGCCCGCACCAATCGCCTCATCACCAAAATTCCCCTCGGCGGCGGAGCCGGCAACACCGTCTACGATCCCAGCACCGGCAACATCCTCGTCGCCGTCCACCATCTCGACCAACTCGTCACCATAGACCCCGCACGCGCCGTCATCACCCATCGCCTTTATCTTCCCGGCATCGCCGACCCTCACGGCATCGCCCTCGACAACGCTGCCCATCTGGCCTTCATCGCCGGTGAATCCAATCACTCCCTCGCCGTCGTCAATCTCACCACCATGAAAATGCTCGGCAAATACGAAGTCGGCGACGACCCCGACGTCCTTGCCTTCGATCCCGGCCTCCAGCGCCTCTACGTCGCCGCTGAATCCGGCACCGTCGCCATCTTCCATCTCACCGGCACGCGGCTCGCCCGCATCGGCACCCTCCAGATGCCCCATGCCCACACCGTTTCCATCGATCCCTCCACGCATCTGGTTTATTTCCCGCTGCAGGACGTCCACGGCCACCCAATCCTGCGCATTCTGCGGCCCTTGGCGCAGGCATCCGCCCGGCGCACACGGTAAATCACCGCATCGTGCTTCCCCCCTCACTGTTTCCGCGGGTGTGGTAGCCTACCTTCAATTCGCGTAGCCGTGACATGCCGTCTACAGCGCTTAATGGTCGATCACCTTCCCCCTCTTGTCAGGTGTTCGCCAGATGATCT
Organism: Acidobacteriota bacterium; assembly: GCA_021810175.1. The sequence goes on from JAJZJJ010000302.1 coordinate 4,136, forward strand.
CAATCTGCAGTTCTAGGCAGGGAGCCAGCATTCATGTGCGGAATCGCCGGGATACTTTCACAAGACCACGATCTTGTGCAGTCGCCCGTCGTCGCGGATAAATTACTGGCATCGCTGGCCCGTCGCGGCCCAGACGGCTCCGGCTTGTGGCGCGATCCCAATCACCACCTCCTCTTCGCGCACACCCGCCTCGCCATTCTCGACCCCACCTCCCGCTCCGACCAGCCCATGCACTCCGCGGATGGCCGCTATGTCCTTGTCTTTAACGGCGAAATCTACAACTACCGAGAGCTTCGCGCTGAGCTCATCTCCCGCGGACACACCTTCCAGACCTCCGGCGATACTGAAGTTGTCCTTTCGCTCTTTGCTGAGCAAGGTCCGGCTGGCTTTTCCCGTTTGCGTGGAATGTTCGCCATCGCCATTTGGGACAAGCAGAACCAGCAGCTCACTCTCGCCCGTGATCCTCTCGGCATTAAGCCCCTCTACTGGGCCACATCTGCGGATGCCTCCACTCCTCTCTTGACCTTCGCGTCGCAGGTTAAGACGGTAAAACAGGTTCCCGGCGTCGATCTTTCCCCCAATCCCGCCGGGCATGCTGGCTTTTATCTCTGGGGCTCGGTTCCCGAACCGCACACCCTCTACCGTGGAATCCACTCCCTGCCGCCCGGCTCGTTCCTTGAAATCAGCGCCGGTCAGCAACCTCGCATCCAGCCATTCGCCTCTCCCGTCACTGCCCTCCAGGCGGAAAACAACGCCGGTACCCCGACCAACCGCGAGGAGATGCTCGCCAGCCTTCATCATGTGCTGCTCGAATCGTTGGCCATGCACCTCCGTTCCGATGTTCCGGTAGCCACATTCCTCTCCGCCGGCCGC
>JAJZJJ010000303.1 GCA_021810175.1 Acidobacteriota bacterium
ACGCCCGCACCCTCACCGCCACCCGAGCCTTCGCCGACCAGTTCGAGGAAGCTGCCCGCGCCGCCAAAAATCCGCGCCGCGTCGCCAACCTCGTCCAGAGCGAGCTCACCATGCGCCTCAAGGCCGCCGACCTCGAACTCGACCAGTCCCCCATCTCGATGAAGGGCATCGCCCAGGCCGCCGATCTCGCCGAAGACGGCAAGCTCTCCTCCAAACAGCTCAAGCAGCTCTTCGACATCTGCTTTGAGCGCTCCGAGGACTTCGGCCCCGTCTACGACCGCGAAAAGCCCCAGCAGCTTTCCGACGCCTCCGCGCTCGAAAAGATGATCGACGACGTCATCGCCGCCAACCCCGCCCAGGTCGAAAGCTATCGCAAGGGCAAGAAGACCGTTGCCGGCTTCTTCGTCGGCCAGGTCATGAAAGCCTCAAAGGGCCAGGCCAACCCCGCGCTGCTCAACGATCTCGTCACCAAAAAGCTTGAAGGCTGAGAAAGCAGGGTGAATCGCACCGCGATTCACCTCCTCCGCCCCGCGCGAAAACCGAATGACTGGACAGGCATTCTCCAATGTCCGGTTGGGATGGCAAGCGGGTCGGGCAGTGGAGTTCTCCGTTGCTGCCACTCAGCTGAAATTGCTGCCACTCAGCTGAACCTGAACCCCTCATTCCCCCTCCTCCCACCCTCACTCCAAATCCCCAGGTTCCACCCGATCCAAATCCCTGCTATCCCAAATCCCCTGTTATAGTAAGAGAGGCCGCTCCGTGGAGCGGATCCCTTCAACACGGCGCCATGGTGTAATTGGTTAACACGCCGCCCTCTCAAGGCGGAGAGTTCGGGTTCGATCCCCGATGGCGCTACCAGCCCTTCAGAATCCCCACAGTTGCGATACGCGAAGCTGGCTGCCGCGCAGGTAGGCCCGTTTGGGGACTCATCGACCGCCCTCACGCTGCGCCAGCTTGAGTTCGTTTTAGATGAGACTGCGAACATGCGTCTGCGAAGAAACGTCGCGCATGCCGCCAATCTCGCAGATTATGCTCGATATACCCGGAGGCTGGGCGGAGAGCAGGCGACCGCCAATACGCTGACTGTCCTCGAATACCGCGACGTTCAATTTGCCGCCGCGGGTGCGCACCCACGCATGAAGAATAGGTGAGGAGGCAGAATCGGCGCTAAGCAGGCGCCATCCAGTGTAGTGCCGGCAATACCTCCGCCGATTACAGCGATATCGTAATCTGGGCTTGCTGAATGATGGGCCACTCAGCCGCATCGAACGACTTCCGGCGTTCATTCCCGCGGCGAAAGTATGCTGAAGCACCGCGTATAATCCGGACTGTTATCGCCAGACAATGAACAGAAAGGATCACCACCGGAGATATGAGTATCCTCGATCTGTTCCGGCTCAATGGGAAGCGCGCCGTAGTCACCGGAGGAGCACAGGGCATCGGCTTTGAAATCGCAAAGGCCCTTCGGGAAGCAGGCGCGGAAATCGTAATCGCAGACATCAACGAGGACCTCGGTAAACGTGCTGCGATACAGTTGCAGGGGATCTTCCGACGGATGGATGTAACTCAGCCGGAAAGTGTGAGAGAGGCTGCCCGCGAACTGCAGGATACAGACATTCTGGTAAACAATGCCGGAGTAGTGCGTAATACCCCTGCGGAACAGACTACCGACGAGGAATGGCGAACCGTGCTTGGCGTGAACCTGGACGGCGTGTACTGGTGCTGCCGTGAATTTGGCACCGGAATGCTCGCACGCCAGAAGGGGAGCATTGTGAATCTCGCCTCGATGTCCGGATTCATCAGCAATCGTCCGCAGCCACAAGCCAGCTATAACGCATCGAAGGCGGCAGTGATTCACCTCACTCGGTCTCTTGCTGGCGAATGGGCGGCGCGCGGAGTTCGTGTCAACGCCATTGCCCCCGGATATGTCGGCACCGAGTTGACGCAGAGAGGACTGTCGAACGCAGAATGGCGAAGTGCCTGGTTCACCGCCACTCCCATGGGCCGCGTGGCGGAACCGCGTGAGATAGCGCCAGCCGCCCTGTATCTTGCGAGTGACGCAGCCAGTTTCGTGACAGGCAGCGTCTTGGTCGTGGACGGAGGATATACCGTCTGGTAGCCGCCGCGCGGAAGGCACGACTCTCTTCGGTCCCGCGTCTTCGTCTCGCACCAAAGCATCAACCGTTTCCTCAAAGGTCTTCCCGAGCTGGCGCACCCACTCAGAAGATGTGTTCCGCCTCTGTCCCGCGGCCCTCCGCCTGCGCCCGCAGACGCTTCACCTGCAGCCACGCGTCCTTCTTCGGTGTCTCCAGATAAAACGGCGGCAGCGGCATCGCCAGAAATCGGCTCAGCGCCTCCGCCTGTCCCTCGTACATCTCTCGCAGCGCATTCAGTCGGGAACAGCTCTGGTCGTCGCGGCACACCCGCACTCCCGCCTTGCACAGGTGGTCGTAAATCGCCCGAAACTGCTCCGGCGGCAGCCGATCGGGCATCTCCCGCGGAGCCTTTTGCGACAGAATCTGCGCCAAATCCGCCAGCGCGTGCCGCGCCATCACAAACGTCAGCTGCGCCTGCCGTGCGCTCTGCTCTTCCAGACTCGCAATCAGCAGCGCGCACGCGTCCAGAATCGCCGTCAGCCCGCCCAGCCAGCTTTGATTCGTATGCTGCGACCGGAACCAGCACAGTTGCGGATACGAAATGTGGCTCTCCAGCAGTTCCGCCGACCACCTCTCCCACTCCTCCAGCAGCTTCACCAGCGCCGCTCCGCCGCCGTCGAATGAGTGCCTCCGGATCAGCTCAAACGCCGTCGGCGGCGAACCTGCCCGCGCATCCAGCAGCGCAATGTTTACCTCGCGTCGCGAGAACGCCCCATACAGCACCGGGAAATAGCCAATCACCAGCGCCACAAATCCCAGGCCAATTCCCGCCTCCACCACCACCAGGCTCCGCACCAGCTCTGTCCGCGGAACCACGTCGCCCAGTCCCAGTGTGAAGATCGTGGTCCCGCTCACATACAGATCGGTCAGCAGCCGAGCATGCCCAATCCCCACCGGGTCCCGAAAGGGCTCCCGAAACGCGTAGTAGATCAGCGCAAAGCCCGTTACCAGACCGACTGCCCACGCTCCCGTCAGCAGCACCAGCGAAAGAGGCCCGTAGAAGCTCAGCATCGTCTCCCGCGCCCGCGCACGCCGCACCCGCCGGGACATCCACGCCCACGGAGCCCAGGTGACCTGGTAGAACAGCCGCGTCAGCCGGAATCGTCCCCCGGCTCTTCGCGGCAGAATCACCGTCTCGAAGGCGTCCAGCAGCACCGAGACCAGCAGCAAAATCCCAAAAATCAGCCAAAGAGGATGCACCGCCCCAGCACATCAGGAATCCGCCCTGGCGTCAATATCACCCCGCTAAATGCTGCATCCCCAGCACCGTTCCAGGTCCCCTGCCCCCTCACTCAGCAGGCACGTCGAGCTTCCACTCCTGATGCACGGTGGGTGAGATCAGCGTTTCTCCTTGCCATCGCGTACACACCGGCCCCTATATTGTTGCCCGAGATGATCATCACCCGCCGCGACCACCTCCGCCAGCTCGCCCTCGCCGCGCTTTCGCGGCTACGCCTTCGGTGAAAACAGGCGTCCCGGATTATCCTTCACCACTACGCCCTCGCCATGTCCGCCAAGGTCCACCAGCAGCTTTTCCAGCGCTCCCTCGTGCAGCACATTGTTCGCGATCACGCAGTTCTCCAGTTCGCCGTACACAATCCCATACGACGGGCTCCAGACGCCTTTGTTGCCGTCGTCCCGCCCCGACTCCAGACAGTTCCCCGTACAGCTCACACCGGTTGAGCCATCCAGAACGATCTGCGCGGACTCGTGACTGCCCGCCTGCGCCACCTTGCCGCTGCGCTTCACAAAGTTGCCGGTGATTGTGAACTGCGAGCACGGCACGCTGCTCTTTCGCAGCGCAATGCCAACCGTGCCCGCGCGATCGAAAAAGTTCCCGGTGATCTGGTAACCGTTGCCCCCTGTAATCAGCATGTTCTCTTCCCGATTCCACTCCACGCGATTGGCCGTAAAGGTGACCGACGCATTCTCATGCCGCGCTGCAAAACCGGCGCCTCCATTTCCCGACAGCCAGTTATCGAGAATGAATCCGTCCCACCCACGCAGGTTCATTCCATCGCCGCGATTCGCCATCGCCTCGCAGTGCCGAATGCTGAAGCACCACACATGAGACAGTCCGAACCCATGCCCGCTGAAGCGCGCCACCTGTGTCCGCTCAATCCGAAAACCGTCCTCATGCGGCCCATATGCAGTGCGCAGCGTAAAGATGCCGTGCACATCGTGTCCCAGCTCCCGCCCATCCAGTGCCAGTCCATCAATGGTTGCCCCGCGAGCATCCGTCAGGTTCAGCAGTCCCGGCGCATCCGGCCCTTTCAGCTGCAGCACTGAGCCGCCCGGCCCGCTGTAGTTCCACGCCGGAATTCCCACCAGCGCAATGCCCGGCCGCACATGCAGCTCACCGGTCAGATACACTCCCGGCGGCACAAAGACCGCTCCGCTGTGCTCTGCCGCAGCATCCATCGCACGCTGCAGAGCCGCCGTGTCGTCGCTCTTTCCATCGCCCGCCGCGCCAAAATCATGTGCATTCAGCAGCCCGCGCTCCGCGTGCGTGTGCGATGCGCCAAAGGCCGATGCGGCAAAGAGAGCGGTAGCGCCACCGGCCAGCGCAGTGCGCGCCAGTTGCCGGCGATTCAAAAGCGAAGAGGCGATCTCGGACATGCCCCCCATTCTACCTGGCGCGACCACCCAATCGCCCGTCAGAAGAATACTCGTACGCCCCTTGCTAAAATCCTGGACCGGCCGTCCGGATCTCTGGACGCTCTCCGCTTCTCTGCCGCCTCTTCAACACCGCTCCGTTCCTAAACCCATGCATCGTCGGCCTCTGCGGAATGGCCTTTGAA
>JAJZJJ010000304.1 GCA_021810175.1 Acidobacteriota bacterium
GAGGAAGGTATTTTTGCCGTTGGCGAAGTGGATGAGCATGAATCCGCCGCCGCCGAGGTTGCCTGCGATGGGATAGACGACTTCGAGGGCGAAGCCGACGGCAACTGCGGCGTCAATGGCGTTGCCGCCCTCGCGCAGGATGCGGACGCCGGCATCGGTGGCGAGGCGGTGGACGGTGACGACCATGGCATGTCTGGCGGTGACGGGTTTTTCGGCGAGGTAAGGGCCGGTTTGAGCGATGGCGGGAGAGGCGAGGAGCGGGACCAGCGCTGAGACGAGCCAAAAGGCGCGATGGCGGGCTTGCATGCCCGCAAGTGTAGAGCATTTCCGCCGGCGCCGGGGAAAGATTGCAGCCGGTCCGGTGTGGCCGTTCCTGGAGGGAACGGCCACGCGGGGGCTACCTGGTGGAATTCATTTGCAGGTTGTGCAGGTAGAGATCGACGTTGTGGGCGTTGACCAGTGCCGAGCCGGTGTCAATGAACGCGGGAACGGGCGCGAAGGGATCCGGCTCGTAATTTCGCGTGAGCGAAGGCAGCGGATCGTGATGAATGGCCTCGAGCACCTGAACGCCGATGTAGGCCATGGTGAAGGGCTTTTGCGAGATGGTGGCGGTGATGACGCCGCTTTTGACGAGGTCGAGGGTGGGTTTGTCCACGTCCATGGCGAGGATGACGCGGCGGTCTTTGGAATCGGCCTTGCTGACGACAGCGCCGACCTGTTCTCCGGCAGAGGCCTCCAGGCAGACGAAAGCATCGACGCGCTTTTTGCCGGTCTGGGCCATGTACTGCCGGGTTTTGTCAGAGGCGATGCTGGGATCGCCGTGAATGTCGTCGATGGCAATCACGTGGATGTCAGGGTGAGCGGCGAGGATGTCGCTATAGCCTTCGAGTCGCTGGTCGAGATTGGGCTGGCCGGGAATGGTGAAGATGACCACGTTTCCCTTTCCGTGGAGGGCATCGACCAGAGCCTGACCGCCGAGGCGGCCGGCGGCCCGGTTGTTGGTGCCGATGAACAAGAGCCTGCGACTGTGGGGAGCGTCAGAGTCAACGGTGATGACGGGGATTCCAACGGCGAGAGCGTCGTTGATTTCGGGAATCATCAGAGCCGGGCTGGTAACCGAAACCATGATGCCCGTGGGTCTGAGGGCGACAACGTCGCGAAATGCCTGCGCCTCGGCCTGAGGATCGAAGTTGGCGGGGCCGCGCATTTCTGCCTGGACGCCGGATTCGGAAGCGATTTTTTTGAGTCCGGCAGCGGCTGACTGCCAGTAGGCGAGGTGGGTGTTGTTGGCGACGAGGTAGTAGTGCTGTTCGCTGGTGCGCCGGCCACAGGAGGCCAGGGACGCGATGAGAGTGGATGCGATGAGGATCGGGAAGAGCCTTCGGAACGAGGGCATGACACACCTCCTGCGCGTTTGCGCTCCGGTGCGTGCGTACCAGGGAGCAGAAACCCGAGGGAGGGGTACGCCGACTGTCGTTAGGTTCATCCGGTTTGAGGAACAAGGGCAGACCTGGATGGAAGAGCGTTATCGGCTCAACAGAACTAAGATGCGCGGCGCGGCGGAATAGCAGATATTTCCAAGTGCCTTTAGGATGCAGGGATGAGGTGGGTAGCATGCTGGAGTATTTTCGGCTGAAGGTTTTTCGCATTGTTGCCGAGCAGGCGAGTTTCCGGAAGGCGTCGGAATTGTTGAGTATCACGCAGCCGGCGGTGAGCCAGCAGGTGCATGCGCTGGAAGAGGAACTGGGGGTGACGCTGTTCGATCGGGGCGGGAGCCGGGTGAGCCTGACGCCGGCGGGGATGGTCTTGTTGCGTTATGCGCAACGGGTGGCGGGGATTTCAGTCGAGGCCGAGCGGGAACTGGCCGCAATGCAGGGCGAGATGGCGGGTGAGCTGCGGCTGGGAGCCTCGACGACGGTGGCGCAGTACATTCTGCCGCGGATGCTGGCGCGGTTCCGGCGGTATCACCCACGGGTGGCGATCTCGGTGATCAGCGGGAATACGGAGTGGGCGGTGGATGCGCTGCTGCGTGGCGAGATTCTGGCCGGGGTGATCGAGGGGCCTGTTTCGAGCGCGGAAATTCACAAGCAGAAGCTGCTGGACGATCGCATGGCGCTGATTGTGCCCGGAGCGCACGCGTGGGCGAAACAGGAGAGCATTGCGCTGGAGAAGCTGCCGGAGATTCCGCTGCTGATGCGGGAGCGGGGGTCGGGGTCGCGGCGCGTGGTGGAGTCGGCGCTGCGGCGCGCGGGGATGCGCATGGGGCGGCTGGAGATCGAGATGGAGCTGGACACGACGGGTGCGATTATTGCCGGCGTGGAAGCGGGGCTGGGTGCGGGATTCGTGTCGCTGGTGGCGGTGGAAAAGGAACAGCGCATGGGCTCAGTGAAAGCGCTGCCGGTGACGGGGCTGGAGATTGTGCGTCCCATTACGCTGATACGGCGGGCGGGGCCGCAGGCGGATGGTCCGGCGAAGGCGTTCGAGGAGTTTGCGGCGGCGGAGGCGAAGAGCGCAGGTCGGAAGCGATAAGGGATTTTTATTGCCAGCGATAAGACGATGTGCACTGCCGGGCTATTTCGACAGACACGGATTGCCGCGAAGGGTGAAACGCAGGGGGCGGTCGGCGGCATGGCGGATGCCGATGCGCGGGGTGGTTTCAATGCGGCGCGAGGAGAAGCCGTCCTCGGCGAGGGTGAGAGCGGAGCCGGCGAGGGTAAGGTCGAGGCCGTTGTGTCTGGCGCGGGTGATGGCCATGGCCTGGCAGAGGCGTCCGGGGCCGGAGGCGAGCAGGCGCGGACGGGCATTGGCAGGAAGGTTGCGGCGGCGGGTCATGGTGGCGAGTCCGGCGATGGGTTCGAGGGCGCGGATGAGGACGCAGCCGGCTTTGCCGTCCGGCTCGCAGGAGACATTGAGGCAGTGATACATGCCATAGATGAAGTAAACGTAGGCATGGCCGGGCGGGCCGAAGAGGACAGCATTGCGGGCGGTTTTTCCGGCGAAGGCGTGGGCGGCAGGGGCGTTGGCGCCGAAGTAGGCTTCGACTTCGACGATGCGGCCGATCGTGGGTTCGTCGGAGGGGTCATCTGGCTTGCGGATGAGGAGTTTGCCGAGGAGGCTGAGGGCAACGCGGTCGGGCGGGCCGAGGAAGAAGTTCCTGTCGAGGAGGGCCGGAGGCAGGAGAGTCTGGGGCATGAAAAAAGCGATCCGGAGATCAGGATAGAGGATCTGGGCCTGATTTCCGGATCGCGTGCGTGCGAGGAATTTAGTCTGGCGTGGCGTGTTTGCCGGAGTGTTCGGGCAGAACGAGTTCGACCAGGGTGAACCTTGTGCCGTTGCCGCCGGTGTCTTTGAAGGCGACGATGCGCTGATGGTGGGGTGAGCCGACGCGGAGATTGAAGCCGGAATCGCTATTGTTGCCATTGACGTTCACATGTTTGTCGTCTTCCTTGCAGGTGAGGCCCTGGTCAGTCATGGTGGGTTTGCCGACGGGCGAGTCGCCCTGGCAGGCGATGACGGTGCCGAACTGGCCGAGAGCCTTGCGGTAGAAGGCGATGACTTTGTCCTGCGGGTCGGAGGTGGTGTAGTTGACGACCTTGACGCGCAGTTGCCACGGGCCGAAGCCGAGGTCGACGTTGGCGGATTTGTCGTTGCTGTTGTCAGTGGTGACAGCGGCGCCTGGATAGGCAGGCAGGCCGAGGTCGGCGGCAGTGGTCTGGTTGGACTGAACGTGTACGCCGCCGAAGGGGGTGACAACGCTGACGTTGTCCTGCTTTTTGCCGTTTTTATCGTGCTTGTCGACTTTGACGATGCAGCCGGTGAGGACGAGGCAGAGGCTGGCGGTGAGCAGCGAGGCGGAAATGGCGGTCTTGCGGCGGAAGGAAAAAGCGTTCGACATGGCAGGCCCCTCTATGTATGCAGAAGAGTTTACGCGGGGGATGGCGCGGGGGTTCCGGGAAATTTGGCGGAAACAGCGACAAGTAGCGGTAAACTGTAGATAGCAAGCGAGCTGGACGGCCGCTGCCATTCCGGATGAAAGCGGAGCGGGAGAGGAAAGTCCGGACTCCAGAGGGCAGTGTGCCGGATAACGTCCGGGATTGCAGCGTGAAGGCTGCAAGACGGCTAGTGCCACAGAGAAGATACCGCCTTCGCGGCCACAAGCGGCGGGGGTAAGGGTGAAAAGGTGCGGTAAGAGCGCACCGCCCCGGCGGCAACGCATGGGGGCAGGGTAAACCCCACACGGAGCAAGACCAAATAGGAGGGGAAGAACAGTTCGGCCCGAGAGACTGTTCTGCGCACCTGCCCGGTGCGCCAACGCGGGCTGCCACGCGGCTTTTGGGCCGGGTGGGCGGAAACCTTCGGGTAGGTCGCTGGAGCGCGCGCAGTGATGCGGCGCCTAGAGGAATGGCCGTCCTCGACAGAATCCGGCTTACAGGCTCGTCTTGCGGAAATGCCCTGCTGTTCCTTAGCCGGAGCGGCAGGGCACCATTGTTTTGGAGCGATTTCGGTGTGCGGGCGGCAGATTGACGGAACCGTGGCGGCGGGGTGCGCGTATGCTTTGAGGGACCGGGGAGTTTTTCCATTTTTAAATTGCGGCGCGCGGTTCTGATGCGCCGGATGAAAAATGCGCGGGCAGCGCATGATATGCCTTGTTACACTTCAGGCAAACCGGATGGGCTAACTGCGGGCAGATAGAGGGAGAGCCGGCGGAAGCTTTCTGCAGGGTTGGGTGGCCGCGAGGCGGCGACGGAAGACGAACGAGGAAGATGATTCGGTGATCAGAGTCTGGGAAGCGCTGAAGATATCGCTGCAATCGCTATGGGCGAACAAGCTCCGGACGGTGCTGACCCTGATTGGCGTCATTATCGGGGTTTCTTCCGTGATTGCGGTGATTACGCTGACCAACGGCGTGAATAAGTACGTGGCGACCAAGGTATATGGGT
>JAJZJJ010000305.1 GCA_021810175.1 Acidobacteriota bacterium
TTCTTCCGGCGGCTACACCGTCTGGTCCATCCGCATCACCGGAAAGGGCCGCGTTACCGCCGCCCGGGCAAGATCCTTCAGCAACTCACGGGAACAAGTCATCAGCCCCTCGGCCCCGAGGGAAATCCGCCTGCCTCCGCAGCGGCAGCCAAAAGCAATGCCGAACAACACGAAGTGAATCGTCACTCCATGCTGTTCGGCTGCTTATTTCGTCAGTTCCTGAATCCCTAGCCGACGAAATCGACCTTCACCGGGTGCGGAATGATCCCGCGCTCATGCCCCATCTTCAGCAGGAGCCGAATCCCCTCGCGCCCATCGTCGCCGTAGTTCAGCGTGCGTTCGTTCACATACATCCCCACGAACTTGTCCGCCAGATTCGGATCCAGGTCCCGCGCAAACTGCATCGCGTAACCCAGCGCCTCTTCCCGGTGGTCCAGTCCGTGCTGGATGCTGTCCCGCAGCGCCTTCGTCACAATCTCCATCACCGGCTCGCCCAGCGACCGCCGAATTGCGTTCCCGCCCAGCGGCAGCGGCAGTTTCGTCTGTTCGCGCCACCATTCACCCAGATCCAGCACCCGGTTCAGCCCGTTGCTCGACCAGGTTAGCTGCCCCTCGTGAATGATCAGCCCCGCCTGGAAATTCCCTGCCAGAACCTGCGGAATGATCTGATCGAACGGCACCACCGCCGTCTCAATCTCCGGCGCAAACAGCTTCAGCGCCAGATACGCCGTCGTCAGAGTCCCCGGAACCGCAATCCGGATCTTCCGGATCTCATCCAGATCGTACGGCTTCGCTGAGACAATCATGGGCCCGTATCCATCCCCCACCGAACCTCCGCAGGCCATCAGGGCGTAATTGTCCTGAATGTACGGATAGGCGTGGAAGGAAACAGCCGTGACGTCGAAATACGCCTCGTTGATCGCCCGATGGTTCAGCGTCTCGATGTCGCAGAGAACGTGCGTGAACTTGTAGCCGTTCACGCGAACCTTGTTCGTCGCCAAACCATAAAACATAAAGGCGTCGTCGGAATCGGGACTGTGCGCGATCCGGATCTCCCGTACCGAGTTCAGTGCGGTCTTTTCACTTGCTGGAGCTGAGCTGCTCAATTCTGACCCTTTCATGCTGCTCTTCCATTTTCCTATAAATGTCTGCGGATATGTTGCCGACCATCGCAGTTTGACCTGCCGGGATGCCGAGATCGACTCCCGCTGAATCCCTTGCCCGCCTTCCGCTTCGCTTCCATACCGACTCAAATCCTGTTCCACGCCATCCGGCCTACAATAAAGACAGGACTCTCAGCGTGCGACCCATCTCTCGCGTCTTTCGGATCTTTCTGCCGCTGGCGCTCGGCATCGCCGCCGCCGCCCAGACTCCCGCTCAGCCCGGCCCCACCGCTCAGGCCCCGCACATCTCCGTCACCCTGCTCGTGCCCCCGTCTCAGATCTATCCCGGCCAAAGCTTCACCGCCGGTCTCGACTTCCGCATGGATCCCGGCTGGCACATCTACTGGGTCAATGCCGGCGATTCCGGCGAGCCACCCTCCGTCAACTGGACCCTCCCCAAAGGAGTCGCTGCCAGTTCGATGCAGTTTCCTGCTCCGCAGCGCCTGCCGCTTGGTCCGCTCATGGATTTCGGCTACCAGCACGAAGTCGTCTTCCCCGTGCCCATGCGGGTCGCTCCCGATTTCCATCCCTCCGCGCCTCAGGCCACCTTTGGCGCCAGCCTTCACTGGCTCGTCTGCGCCAACGTCTGCATCCCCGGCCACGCGGACGTCTCTCTCACGCGCTCCGCGCTCGCCCCCGCCCCCGCCGCACCCCAGACCGACAGCGCCGCCCAAAATCTCATCGCCCAGTTTCAGAGCCGTCTGCCTCAGCCCCTTCCCTCCGCGGACAGCGCCGTCTTCCAGTCCACGCCCAAATCCTTCCTGCTCGGCGTCTCCACCGGAGCCCGCTTCTCCTCCGCCAAATTCTTCCCCCTCGACCAGTCCGTCGTCGCCAACGCCGCTCCCCAGCCCGCCACGCCTCTCGTGAACGGCGTCCAGCTTACCCTCGCCAAAGACGACAGCCTCCAGACCGTTCCCGCCCGACTCAATGGCGTCATCGAGCTGCCCAACGGCAAGGCCTGGATCATTCACGCCACCCCCGGGACGCTGCCCGCCGTCGCCGCTTCCGTCGCTCCAGGCGGCCTCGGACCCCTGGCTGAAGCCGTCCTCCTCGCCTTCTTCGGCGGCATCATTCTCAACCTGATGCCCTGCGTCTTTCCGGTCCTCTTCATCAAGGCCCTGGCCCTCGTGCGCTCCGGTCAGGAAGAGCGCCGCCGCCTGCGCGCTCATGGATGGGTTTACACCCTCGGCATCCTGGTCTCCTTCTGGATCGTTGTCGCCGTCCTCCTTGGCCTGCGCGCCGCCGGCCAGCAACTGGGCTGGGGATTCCAGTTCCAGTCCCCCACCTTCCTCGCGCTCATTGCCCTGCTCTTTTTCTTCCTCGGCCTCACCCTCGCCGGGCAATTCGAGTTCGGCCTTTCGCTCACCAGCGCCGGCGGATCGCTCGCCCAGAAACACGGCTACGCGGGCAGCTTCTTCACCGGCGTCCTCGCCATGGTCGTCGCCACGCCCTGCACCGCGCCCTTCATGGGAGCAGCCATCGGCTACGGCCTCGCCCACTCCGCGGCCACCAGCTTCGCCGTCTTCACCGCCATCGCCCTCGGCCTCGCCGCGCCCTATCTGCTCCTGGCCTACAATCCCGCCTGGAACCGCGTGCTTCCCAAACCCGGCGCATGGATGGAGACGCTCAAACAGATCTTCGCCGTCCCCATCTTCCTCATCGTTGCCTGGCTGGTCTGGGTCTTCACCCAGGTCGCAGGGACAAGCGCGCTCTTTGCCCTCCTGGTCGCCTTCGTCCTGCTGGCCATCGCCGGCTGGTTCCTGGGCCGCTGGCCCGCTCGCGCCGCCGCAACCCTTGCCGCCGCTCTGGTCGCCGCCGTCGCCATCGCCGTTTCCCTCTGGGCCATTCGCAGCTTCCCTGCCCCGGCTTCCGCAACCGCCACAGCCACCGCCAAAACCTCCGCCTGGCAGCCCTACACACCCGCGCTTGTCAGCAAATACCGCGCCGAAGGCCGCCCCGTCTTCGTCGACTTCACCGCCAGCTGGTGCCTCAGCTGCCAGGTCAACGAGCGCCTCATCCTCGACAATCCCCAGGTCGAGCAAAAGCTCCAGCAGAGCGGCGTCGCCCTCGTCCGCGCCGACTGGACCACTCAGGACCCCGCCATCACCCAGGCTCTCGCCGCTCTCGGACGCGACGGCGTCCCCACCTACGCCATCTATCCCGGCAGTCCCTCGGCCCCGCCCCACGTCCTGCCTGAGGTCCTCACCCGCGGCATCGTCATCGACGCCCTCAGCGCACTCCCCGCGTCCCCACAGCAGTCGGCGGCACTGAACCCGCCGCCCGCTTCGCACTCGAATCCCGAATAATCCTGGCCGAGAAGGCGCCATCTCGCCCTCAGCATCGGATACACTGGGTTTTCGCCATGAACCCACTCTCCATGCACCCCGACAATCTCGCCTCCACCAAAGACGACATGGTGGCCTTCATCGAAGGTCACGGCATGCGCCGCATTCCCGGCTTCGTCGGAGAAGACGTCCCCTCCATCCTCTGGGAAGGCGACAACCCCGACCGCTGGAAAGACCTGGTCGAAGCAGCCAAAGCCGCCGGCGCAACCTTCCTCACCATGAGCGAAGATGTCCTCGAAAAAGAAGACGTGGAACTGCTCATCGAGGAAGTCCAGGACCAGGACTTCGAGCTCAATACCGGCTCCTCGGAGCTCGACGAGGCCCAGTCTCTCGCCAACCACGTCGGCAAAATCGGACGCCTCCAGCTCGGCTTTCCCCATCAGGGCATCATGTTCATCTGCGAAATCTCCACCGAATGGTACGACCAGTACGAACAGCTCGTCGACTCGATCGACAACCTCGGCGACATCGTTTTCGAGGATGACGACGAAGATTCGGAGTCGTGAGCTCCCTCAGCTCTGAAGCCGGCGTCGCCGCCAGACCGCGCCGCCGCTGGCTTTTTTCTCAGCGCCCCCTCCAGGCCGCGGCAGCTCTCGCCGCTCAAACCGGACTTCCCGTTCTCATCACCGAACTTCTCCTCGCGCGCGGAATCCAGACTGCACCCGAAGTCGATGCCTTCCTCTCTCCGCGCATCGACCATCTCCTCGATCCCTTCTCCATGCTCGGCATGGATCGCGCCGTTCAGCGCATCCGTCAGGCCGTCGCCGCCCGCGAGTCCATCCTCATCTACGGCGACTACGACGTAGACGGCACCGTCGCCACCGTCCTGCTCAAAACCGCCATCGAGCTTCTCGGCGGCTTCGTCCGCTTCCACATTCCCCACCGCCTTCTCGAAGGCTACGGAATGCAGCGCGAAATCCTCGAAAACGCCGCCCGCGACGACGTTCGCCTCGTCATCAGCGTCGATACCGGCATCCGCGCCTTCGCCGCCGCCGAAGCCGCCGCCGAACTGGGTCTCGATCTCATCGTCACCGACCACCATCTCCCCGAGCCTCAGCTCGGCGTCCCCCGAGCCCTCGCCGTCCTCAATCCCAATCAGCCGGACTGCTCCTACGCCTGCCCGCATCTCTGCGGCGCCGGAGTCGCCTTTAAGCTCTCGCAGGCCCTGCTCGAAGCCTGGGACCGCGATCGCGCCCGCTCCAAAATCCTGCCCTCATTCCTCAAAATGCTGGCCATCGCCACCATCGCCGACTCCGTCCCCCTCCTCGGCGAAAACCGCGCCTTCGTCGCCCTCGGCCTCGAAGAGCTGCGCCGCCCCGCCGGCCTCGGCCTCCGCGCTCTCATGAAGGAAGCCCAGATCGACACCGCCCGCCGGCCCCTCACCCCCGTCGATATCGCCTTTCGACTCGCCCCCCTCAGGAACGCC
>JAJZJJ010000306.1 GCA_021810175.1 Acidobacteriota bacterium
AGCTTGCCGGCACCAAAGCGGGCGACGAGGTTGAGACCGGGGGCGAGGCCTGGATGAACGGGCGCGATGTAGAGGTAGCTGACTCCCTGGACGCGCGGGTCGAGTTGGGGGAAAGAGGAAAGGAAGCGGGCAGAGGCGCGTCCGCCGGTTGGCAGGGGAAAGGCGATGGATGGCGGCGCTGCGATGTGCTGGCCGAGGGGCACGGTCATTTGAATGAGCACGTCGTTGCGGTCGAGGAGGGCGTTCAGGCGGGCATTGTTGTGAGGGAGCCATGCGGCGATGGCCGAGCCCCAGTTTTGGCGGACTGCGGCGGTGGCGAGGGCGAGGTTCTGCCGGGCGAGGCGAACGTCGACGGCGTCGGAGCGGGATGCTCCGGCGGCGGCCTCAACGGCTTTCGCGGAGGCATTCTGCTGCTGGCTGTAGAGCTTTTTAAGGCGGAGGTATTCGCGGCGGGAGATGCTGGCGGCGATCTTGGCTTTCCGCAGCTGCGCGTCGGCAGAGTCGTAGGCGGAGACGAGGGTTTCGAGATTGGCAACCGGGAGCACGACGGCGGGAAGATCGGACTGGGCGCGGGCGCGGCTGGCGACGAGCGGGGCTGAGGCGATGCCGAGGTGTTTTTGATCCTGAGGGCTGAGGTGCAGGACGAACTGGCCGTTCTGGCGCGTGACGCTTACCTGGGGCGGCGCGGATGGATTTGTTTGCTTCGCGGATACGATTTGGGGGCGTTCGTGCAGGAGCATTGCGGCGAACAGGCACAGGCCTGCAGCGGCGGCGAGCCATGGGAGTCGTTGCCTGGTCATGGGGTCCTCTTTTGCATGGGTGAGTGGGCGGAATGGGGCGCGGAGTTGGGTGTGACGCGCAGGAGGATCTCGTCGGGCTGCAGGGGGCGCTGGACAGAGTCTTCGAGGGCTCCGAGGGCGGACTGGGTTTGGCCGAGGGCGGTGAGCCAGGCGAGGGCGAGGCCGGGCTTCTGCAGCAGGACGGCGTTGAGCGCGAGGGGGCCAGCCTGGCCGGCGGCGACGGTGGATCGTTCTTTGGGGATGACCTGATGGCTGAGCTGCAGGAGCGCTTGTTCGGAGCCGGTGAGCGTTCGCCATGCGGCACGATAGCGAGCGAGAGCTTCCTCGCTTTGAGCGATGGCGCCAGCCTGGGTGGCGAGGAAGGCTGCGGCGGCGGCCTTGCGCTGGGCCTGAGCCTGGGCGATGGGTCCCTGATTGCGATTGAAGATGGGCAGGGTGACGGAGTAGGCGAGGGTGAAGTAGTTGCTGCCTTCCTCGAAGTCGTAGCCGGGGCCGAGCTGGAAGTCGGGATGCTGTTTGGCGATCTGGAGCTGAAGGGCGGACTGGGTGGCGGCGTACTGCGCAAGGGCTTTGCGGACGTCGAGGCGATTGAGCACCGCCTCGCGCTGGATCTGGGTGGGGGAAATGGAGTGCGCGGGCGGTGGATGGCCGAAGGTGGGCCAGACGAGATGGATGCCGGCGAGGGCGGTGTCGGGAACGCCGATGGCGGCGGCGAGTGCGGCGCGGGATTCGGGAATGCGACTGCGGGCGGCTTCAAATGCGATGCGGGACTGGAGGAGGGCGAGCTGGGCGCTGGCTAGCATGGGCCGGGAGATTTCGCCGGCGGCGAGGCGCTGGCGGAGGAGCAGAACACGATGGGCCTGGAGCTGCTCCTGTGCGCGCAGCAGGCGTACTTTGCGGGTGGCCATGAGGTCGCTGACGACGGCCGCGCGGACGCCGCTGCAGACCTGCCAGGTGGTTTGAGCCAGGGAGAGGCGGGCAGCCAGGGTGAGGTCCTGTGCCTGGGCGACCATGATTTTGCGTCTGCCGGCGGTGCGGATGGGGAAGAGGAGATTCAGGGCGAAGAGGTAAGGGCTGGGGATTCCGGGCTGGAGATGGAAGGTTGGGTTGGGTCGTTCATTGGCGGTGACGACGGCGGCTTTGGCGAAGCTGACGCGCGCCCGCGCCTGCGAGAGGGCGGGGTTGTAGTAGAGCGCGGCGAGCATGAGCATGCGGAGATTCCAGGATTGCTGGGGCCAGGTACTGAGCTTTTGGCCGAGCCCGCGCTGAAGGAACGGGCGGAGCGCTGGGTTGGCGAGCGAGCGCGCTTCAAGCGAGGCAGCGGTGGCTGAGGGGGCGAGTGGAGCGGGATGATAGCGCTGGACTTTCATACATCCCGCGAGCATGCATCCCGCGGGAAGCAGGACGAGAAGCGCGAGAAGCGCGGAGAGGATAGCGGACTTCATGACCTTTGCCCGTTTCTTCGTGACGTTCGTTGGGAAGAGCAGGCACGACCGCGGCCGACTCCATCCGGCTGCAGCAAGTACGAGCCGGAGGGAGCGAGGGTCGGCTGCAACGCAGCGCGCGGCCGGAGCGAAAGCGGCCGCACGTGGAGCAGGAGGAAGCGGACTAGATGCGGAGGGGAGAGCGGGATTCAGGAGCCGGGGAGCAGGCCGCCGATGCCGGTGGATGGACGGCGAGGGTTCCGACGGCTATCGCGATGGGCCCGAGGCCGCAGGCCAGCAGCGAGGGGACGGACTTGAAGAGCGACACGCCGGCCAGGGCGACGATCAGCATGACCAGCAGCACGCCATGCGGGCCGAGGTGGCGGAGATTGTCGAGATGCTGGCGGCACTCCCAGATGGGATCGACGACCAGAAGGGTGACCCAGCTGAGCAGGAGGAAGGCGACGGTGCGCCGGATGAAGGGGTGGATGCCCCTGGTCAACTCCGGAATGGATGGAAAGCGGACCATCGGAAATGCCAGGCTATCACGGGGTTTCGGGCGGCTGCAAGCGGAGTTCCGAGTGCGTCGGAGGCCGGCGGAGTGGTCAGCCTGCAGGAGAGCGCATTCCCCTGTAGTGCGATGCCGGGCAGCGCGGGCTATTGGGTAGCCAACACCTGGGTTTCTGGCTGCTATTCGTAGCGGAGGGATTCGATGGGGTCCATCGAGGCGGCGCGCTGAGCGGGGAGGGTTCCGAAGATGATGCCGATCGTGGCGGAGGCGGCGAGGCCAGCGATGGCGGACCATCCCGAGACAGGGACGCGGTAGGCGGTGAAGAAGCGGACGGAGAAAGGGATGGCGAGGCCGATGAGAGCGCCGATGACGCCGCCGAAGAGGGAGACGAAGACGGCTTCCATGAGGAACTGGAGGCGGATTTCGCGGGAGGTGGCGCCGAGGGCCTTGCGGATGCCGATTTCGCGGGTGCGGGAGCGGACGGTGGCCAGCATGATGTTCATGATGCCGACTCCGCCGACGGCGAGGGTGACGGCGGAGATGAGCAGGAGCATGAGCGAGAGGTACCAGGAGACTTTCTTAGCGGTGGTGATAAGAGCCGTCATGGTGGTGGCGGTATAGACGGAATTGGGCTGGTGACGGGCGTGGGCAGCAGCCTGAATCTGCTTAGCGGCGGCGACGACATCGTTGGAGTCGCGGATGGTGAAGTAGATTTCCTTGACGTCGTCCGTTCCAGTGAAATAGCGGCCAACCGAGTAGGGGATGAGGGCGGTTTGACTGGCGATTTCCGACTCGCCAAAGGTATCCACCTTCTCCTTAAATGTGCCGATGATGGTGAAGGGGAGGCCGGCCACCTGGAAGGTGCGTCCGATGGCGGCGCCGGGGCTGCCATAGAGGGCTTTGGCGAAGGGGACGGTGACGTCGGCGACCTGGGCATGGGTGCTTTCGTCTTCGGAGTCGAAGAAGCGGCCGCCGAGCAGGACCAGATTGCGGACCAGGCGGTATTGAGGCTCGACGCCGAGGACGAGGACATTTTTGGTCATGCCATTGCCGAGGCTGATGGCCTGGGGCATGGCGAGGATGACCGAAGAGGCGGCAATGGCGGGGACCTCGGCGTCGATGGCGCGCTCGTCGCGGAAGGTGAGGAAGTCGGTCTGATTGTTTTTGATGTAGCCGGCGCCGCCGCCGGAGTATTCGAGCTCGACGATGTTGGAGCCGATGCCCTGGATCTCGTTGAGGATGAACTGGCGACCGGTGTCAGAGACGAAGACGACGAGAATGATGGAGGCAGTTCCGACGACCATGCCGAGGGCGGTAAGCAGGAAGCGCACGCGGGAGTGGTTGAAGCTGTCGACGGCGAGGCGGGCGATCTCGCTGAGGACCATGGTCTGGCGAGCGCTGGCAAGGGTGCGCTCGAAGGAACGGCGATGGGGATGATCTCGATCCGGGGACATCAATCTTCTTTTAGGATGCCACGATGGAAGGGACGATTCCGGGAGTCCGGGGGGAGCGGAGAATTTGCGCGGAAGGCGGGGAGCGGTCCTGACCCGCCGGGTGGAGGGACAATTTCCGGGGAGATGCTCCCGCGTTCCAGCAGGCGCGGGAGCATGACCGCAATCAGTGCGTCAGCGAGAAATGGAAGAGCGCCGGCTGGCTGTTGTTGACGGTGACGCGAACGGCGTAATGGCCCGGAGGAAGGTGTTCATTGTTGCCGTAGTGGGTGGTTTGGGGACCTTTGCCGCGGACGTACATGCGGACGACGGAGACCTTGTGCCAGGGGCCCATGGCGTTGAGGCGCCAGGAGATGGCGACGTGAGCATTTTCAACGGGAGCGCCGTTCTTCTTCACGAAGACGACGATGTGGTGGTTGGGGTGCATGGAGCCGTGCACATCATTGGACATGGCACCGCCATCGCGAACCATGGCCGAGCCGGAGCCGGCAAAGGTTTCAGCGGGCAGAACCTTCAGCGTGACCGAGTAGGGGCCGGCGTTAGCGGATTGACTGACGGACTGGGCATGGGCCGCGCCCGACACAAACAGGGTGCCGAACACGAGGGCCAGCACCGCCGCACAGGAAGTTGCCAGGTGGCGTGTGTTTTTCATATGTATCTGGATGCTAGTTCCAGGGTGCGGGAGAGTTCAAGTGGCTGGGAGAGCGATGCATG
>JAJZJJ010000307.1 GCA_021810175.1 Acidobacteriota bacterium
TGGCCACATCGGCCTGCATCTCGTCGATCTCGGACTGGCGGAGGTCGGTCAGCAGCGTCCAGTAGCGCCACATCAGCTCATCGCTGATCGACATCAGCTTGCCGTACATCTCCTGCGGCGGCTCGTGAATGCCGATGGCATTGCCGAGCGACTTGGACATCTTCTGGACGCCATCGAGGCCCTCGATGATGGGCGTCATCAGGACGATCTGCGGCTGCTGGCCGAAATCGCGCTGCAGCTCACGCCCCGCCAGCAGGTTGAATTTCTGGTCCGTGCCGCCCAGCTCCACATCCGCCTTCAGCGCGACGGAGTCGTAGCCCTGCGCCAGCGGGTAGAGAAACTCGTGCAGCGAAATCGGCTGCTCTTTCTCAAAACGCGCGTGAAATTCGGCGCGCTCCAGCATCTGCGAAACGGTGAATTTGGCGGCGAGGCGGATGATGTCCTCAAAACTCAGCTCGCCCAGCCACTCGGAGTTGAAGCGCACCTCGGTCTTTTCGCGGTCGAGAATGCGGAAGACCTGGTCGGTGTAGGTCTTGGCGTTCTGGTCGATCTGCTCGCGGGTGAGTGGCTTGCGCGTGGCCGAACGGCCCGTCGGGTCGCCGATCAGCGCTGTGTAGTCGCCCACGAGGAAGATGACCTGGTGGCCTAAGTCCTGAAAATGCTTGAGCTTGCGCACCAGTACGGTATGGCCCAGGTGCAGGTCCGGCGCCGTGGGGTCGAAGCCGGCCTTCACGCGCAACGGCACGCCCGTCTGGCGCGACTTTTCCAGCCGCTCGCGCAGCTCCGGCAGGCGGATGATCTCCGCCGCCCCTTTTTCGAGCAGATCCAGCTGCTCATCTACAGGAAGAAATTTGTTCATGAGCGAATTTCAGTATAAGAGGTCGCGGCATTTTCACCATCCCTGGCCTCGCAGACGGGCTTGCGATGACCGTGGCCGCAGGCGAAAAGTCCGTGCCCCGGGCAAATCTGCACTATTTTTAGGGCAAACACAGAGATAAATTAATAATCTTAATTTTAATTGTTTACGTAGTTAATTATTTGCACTAACATCGCCTCATGATTCAGAAATCAAGAGGTCGCTGATGGATCGAAATTCCAAAACCGCTTCTGACTGGCAGGATCTGCTCCGCATCGCCGAAGGCTCCTCGCTGGTCGTGGAGCGCGTCCGCCTGCCGGAAAAGCGTCTCACCGTAGAGGGAGAATTTCTCCTGCCGGAGCTGGCCCAGTTCTCGCTCGAAGATCAGGTGTTCATTGCGGCTTTTCTGCGCTCGCACGGCTCCATCAAGGAAATGGAGCAGGTTTTTGGCGTGAGCTACCCCACCATCAAAGCGCGGCTCAACCGCATCGCCGGCAAGCTGCACTTCGTCGAAACCAATCCCTCGCCCTCGCGGGCGGAGATTCTTGACCGGCTGCAAAGCGGGGAAATTTCCGCCGAAGCTGCGATCCGCGCGCTGGAGGCACTCAAATGACTCCCAGTCTTGCGCTGGTGCGAATTCACACCACCGGCGGGAAGAACTTCCGGCTCTGGTTGCCGTTATTTCTGCTGTGGATTCCCTTCCTTTTGCTCCTGCCTCTGATTCTTCTCGCCTTGCTGGCGGTCACGCTCGCCGGCCGCATGAATCCGTGGCGCGTCACAAACGCACTGTGGGCCGTACTTTGCAGCCTGCCTGGAACAGACGTCCGCGTCGCTTCCGACGGAAATCGAGTCACCGTCCGGATTTTGTAAAGGGCCTATGAATCCCACGCGCCGCATCGCCCGCCCGCCGCACTCGGGCGCCGTTTCTCACAGCTTCCACACCTTATAGGAGAATTGCCATGAACGAACATCGCCGCCAGATTCTCGACATGCTGGCTGCTGGAACCATCAACGCGGATGAAGCCGAACGCCTGATTGCGGCGCTTGAGACGGAACCGGAAGCCGGCGCACAACCAGCCTCCACCCGGGCGGAAAGCACAACCTCAGTGAAATCGGGTGCCAAGGGTAAGGTGAAGTACCTGCGCGTGCTGGTCGAGGCGGATGAATCCATGACCGGCATGAAGGGGTCCACCACCGTGAACGTGCGGGTTCCCCTGCAACTGCTGCGCGCCGGCGTCCGGCTGGCCAGCCTGATTCCACCGCAGGCGCACGAGCAACTGGACGAAGCCTTCAGCAAACACGGCGTTCCGCTGAATGTTTCGCAGATCAAACCGGAAAATCTCGATGAACTGATCGACCACCTCGAAGATTTGACCGTGGATGTGGACGGCAAGGACGGAAATCAGACCAGGGTGCGTGTCTTCTGCGAGTAGATACCGCCGCGCCTGCTTCGCTTCTACTCGACTTCCAGAATCAGGCACTTCAGGTATTCGGTCTCCGGAATATTCAGGATCACCGGATGGTCGCTGGCCGCGCCGCGCCGTTCGATGAGGCGCGCGCGCCGACCCGCATCGCCAGCCGCGGAACGCACCACCTCGGTGAACTCCGCCAGCGAAACATGATGCGAGCAGGAACAGGTGATGAGCGTTCCGCCGGCCTCGAGCATCTTGAAGGCGCGCAGATTCAGCTCCTTGTATCCGCGCACGGCGCTTTCGGCGGCGCGCTTTGACTTTGCGAAGGCCGGAGGGTCGAGGACGATGGTGTCAAAGCGCTCGCCCGCGTCGCTCCAGTCTCGAAGCAGGTCAAAGGCGTTGGCCTCCAGCCAATCCACCTCGCAGCCGCCCAGCAGGGCGCGGTTCGCTGCCAGGTTGTTGTCCGCCACTTCGAGCGCGGCGCGGGAGATATCCGCACCCGTCACGCGCTCGCACTTTTTGGCCAGATGCAGCGCAAAGCCGCCCTGGTAGGTGCAGACGTCGAGCGCGCGTCCATGGGCATTGCGGGCGGCAGCTTCGTAGTTCTCCCGCTGGTCGAGAAAGGCTCCGGTCTTTTGCCCGCCTTCGGCATCGAAGCGGAAAACCAGCCCGTTGAGCCGGAAATTTGTGGAGGCCAGCGGCGGATCGAGCCGTGAGTACAGCACGGCGCTGGGCGGCGCACTCAATTGCTCCAGTTCGCGAATGCGCGGACTCGGCCGCTCCAGAATCGTCGCGGGACCAATCTCGTCTAGCAGCACCTCCACAATGGCCGCGCGCACGGCGGCCGTGTCGAGGGCCTTGCTGGCCAACTGCAGAATCACCAGCTCGCCGTACTTGTCGGCGATCACACCGGGCAGCGCATCGGCCTCGCTGAAGATCAGCCGGCAGGCTGACTCAGGCCCCATGGCCAGCAGTTCCTGCCGCCGCGCAATGGCCGCGCGCAGTTTGGCCTGCACCAGTGCGAGAAATTCCGCCTCGCTGCCGATGACCTCCGGAGCGATCCAGCGAAGTACGATCTCTGACGCGGGATTAAAGAGCGCCGTGCCCAGTAATGTGCCGCGAGGATCGTAAACCGGAGTCAGACCGGCCTCCGGCTCGTCGAGATTCACCGCCGCAATATCGGACCGGTAGACCCAGACATGCCCGGCGTGGAGGCGATCCGCGCCACGGCGGCTGACCACCACGCCCGGCTGCGACGCGACACCCGGTGCTGCAGGAGACTCAAAGGCTGGTTTGGAAGACGGTGAGGTCGATACGGAGTGGCCGCCCTTGCGGCCCTTGGTATAGGACGAAGACATAACGGAACACCAACCGTCATCTTCGCATATGCGACCTAAATCACCGGCGTCGCCGCTCATGGCGCCCAGATAACCGCGTCAAAGGCAATCGCCCGTCGCCCGTGTCAACTTTTCCAGTTGGTTGCCGTCTTTCCGTGCAGAAGTTGAGGGGACTCCGGTGAAGCGTGCCCCTCTCACTTCCAGTAAGCAGCCCGATGGTTGTGGGTCCATCGGGCTGCCTCTTTCCCGAAATGCTTTCCCAACTCAGGCCTGAGCCGAGCTGTGACGCGTGAGCCGATGCACGAAGTGGTAAGGCGGCCAGGGACCCGAGAGTTGCATCTGGCAGTCTTTCATGATGATGCTCGCACTCGAGTACTTGTTCTGGTAGCGCTCCACGCTGCGCGTATCGATCAGGTGAGCGATGTCGAGCAGCATCTTGCCGGTGTCCATGCGCCGGCAGGTTACTTCTTCGTCCAGCGGCGTGAACATGCGGTGCATCTGCACGGAAACAGAACGGGCCTTGGTCTGGCGCTCCCGCTGCAGTGCCGCGGTTTCGCGCAGGTTTGCAAGGTACGCCTTGCCGACAGCGTTCTTTTCCATGCATGGGCGGTAGTCCGAGTCTTTGCCGCAGTCTTCCAGCGTAACCTTCAGGTGCATCTCGGTCTTGCCGCGCAGGCGCTCGATATTGGAGGAAAATTGCCGGTGGTTGGATCGGATCGAACGGCGGAGGGCTTCGTCATCTCCAAAAATGGTGCCGAAGCGGAAAGGAAGAACAGTGGAAACCTTGAAACACTCTGCAATCACCCTGGCATGCTCTACGGCTGCCTTCTGGTGGAATTTTTCCTCGGGAGAGTGTTCGCTGACGATGACTGCTAAATCACTGGCTGGATAGAGGAAGATCTGATTTCCCTGAATGCCCGAAACCGACTCCAGCGGGATGGGCTTGCGGTGGCGGAGCAATTCAGGAAAGGCTTCTTTTTCAGTTACACAGTAGGCATACCACGCCATAGAGAGTCGCTCCACAAGCTGGTACTACATAAAGAGTTGTAGAAAGAACAGCATCCGGGGGAGAAACAAAAAGGTGCTTTTCTTGTTTTTACTTCGAGTACTGCGGGCGGGAACCTCAGCTGGTTCTCTGGCTAACTTGACTGCGATGCTAGTCGCCAGACGCAACATCTGTCCAGAAGTGTGTGATGGGAATCACAAAATTCACCTTTTTGATGCAAATTTGTATTGTCAACTTCAAATATAGTTTTGATATTACGAAAAACTACAGC
>JAJZJJ010000308.1 GCA_021810175.1 Acidobacteriota bacterium
CAAGCATATCGACTGGACCAGGGGCTCGGTGCTACCGAACTTTGTCTGGACCGGGCTCAACGGTCAGAAGCATCGGTTCTCCGACGTGAAGGGATCGTACCGGCTGATTGATTTTTGGGCAACATGGTGTGGGCCCTGCGTGGAGGATATCGGTGCGCTGAGAGCCAGTTATGAGAAATTTCATGCGCGGGGCTTCAATATACTGAGCATTGACGGCGATCCAACGGAAATGTACAAGGTACGCCGGATGGTGCTGAAAGACCGTATGGTATGGCCACAGGCGCGATTCGATCGGCCTCTGGTTGTGACCGATTTTGGGGTTTCGGAGTGGCCGACTCTGATTCTCGTGGACCAGAAGGGCAAAGTGGTGTCAGCGAGCAACGCAGCGCTCTATGGAGACGCGCTGGAGAGGATGCTAGCGTCGCTTCTGCCACCCGCGAACGCTGGCAGGGAGCAGAAGGCGAAGGAACGACGGAACCATTAACAGAGGTACTGGCTGTACCGGCACTCTCACGAGGCGGGGAGCACGTTGACGGTGACGTAGGTGACCTGCTGGATGGTCTGGCTGTTGACCGTGGCCGCAGTGATCACCTTGAAGACGAGGGTCCCTGGCGGAGTGGGCGTGGTGCTGGAGAGCGTGACTTTGCCCCCGCTGGTGCCGCATCCGCTGAGTATGGCGGTGGCGGGGAGCAGGACGGCGAGCACGACCAGCGGCAGGAAGCGGAGGATGCGGCGGCGTCCGCGCATTCCGAAGGGAATCCACGAGAGCAGGAAGCAGGCGAGGAGGCCGCCTCCGAGCTGGCGGAGATGGCGCAGGTGCGCCGCGGTGGACGTGATGCCGGTGGTGGTGATGTTGAGCGTGGTTTGGCCGTCGCCGGCGACCAGGTCTGGACCGAAGGTGCAGGTGGTGAAGGTATTGGCCGGAGGTTCGCAGCTGAACTGCACGCTGGTGTTGAGGCCGTTGGTGTCGGAGACGGAATAGAGGATGGAGCCGGACTGGCCCTGCTTGAGAGTGAGGCTGACGGCTGCCGGGGTGATGGAATACGACTCGATGGAGACGGTGAGCGGACTGGAGACGGCGGCGGCATAGTTGGAGTCGCCGGAGTAGTGCGCGGTGATGGTGTGCGAGCCGCCGGCGAGGGTCGAATCGAAGAAGGTAACGGTGGCAACGCCGAGGTTGTTGACAAGCGTGGCCTCGCCGATGGGATCGTTGCCGTCGAAGAAGGTGATGGTGCCGGTGGGGACCGGGGGTGCGGCGGACGGGGTGGTGCTGCTGATCTGCGGAGTGACGGTGGCGGTGAAGGTGAGCAGCGATCCGGAGACAGCAACAGGTTTGGAGACGGTGAGGGTGACGATGCTGGGAGTGACCGCCGACGAGGAGCTGAGGACGAGCGGCGCCGAGGTGCTGCCGAGCCAGTTGGTGTCGCCGGAATAGACGGCGGTGATGGTGTGAGAGGTGGCGGCGCTGAGAGTGATGCCGGAGATGGAGGCCTGGCCGCTGGTGACGGTCGCCGGAGAGCCGATCAATGTGCTGCCGTCGTAGAAGGTGACGGTGCCGGTGAAAGGGGTAGAGCTGGAACTGGTACTGGACGATGATGCCGCGATGGTGGCCGTGAGGGTCTCGGGAGTCCCGGCTGTCAGGCTGGTGGGCTGAGCCGCCAGCGTGGTGATGGTGGGCTGCGGCGAGGCGATGGTTGTCACTGTGGCCGATGGAGCTGTGGATGACGCGAAACTGGCGTCGCCGCCGTAACTGGCTCCGATGGTGTGCGTGCCGGCGGTCGAAATGGTGATGTCTTTTGTAGCGGTGATGGTGCCCGATGAGTCGTTGACGATGGGGACGACACCGACGATGGAGTTATCCAGGGTGAAGGTGACGCTTCCAGTGGGCTGGGCGATGTGGGGATCGGAGAAGGATGCCGTGGCGGTGACGGTTCCACCGACTTTGGGCGAAGCGGTGGAGAGGGTGAGGTTGAGGTTGGTGGAATACTTCTCGATCAGGATGGTGACGGGGCTGGAGTTTGCTGGAGCGTAGTTGCCATCGCCGCTGTAGTGAGCGGTGATCTCATGGCTGCCTACGTCAAGATCGAAGCCCCAGACGGACTGTCCCTGCTTGAGCTGGGCCGTGCCACCAACCGTGGTCGTGGCATTGTCATAGAAGTCGGTGAAGGTAACGGAGCCGGTGGGCACGGGACCGGAGCCGTTGGCGGCGGCCACGGCTACAGAAAGGGTCTCTGTCACGCCCGGATAACCATTCTGGTAGCCAGGAGAAAGCGTGACGAGTGGGAGCTGTGTGCCGGTGGCCTGCGCGAAGGCAGACGAGGCGCAAAGGCCGGCGGCGCACACCAGAAGCGAGAGCAGCAACAAACGTCTCATAGGCAGTGACAGAACCCCAGAATCCGAGCTACAGGAATCTCTTCATGTTCAATCCGGAGGGCGAACGGATGCTGTAGCACAAACGGGGGAGTGCCCGGCCCGGCCGATATTCAACGTATCTATATGGGTGGATTGTCGAGCAGAGGGCGGGGTGGAAGCAAGCAAAAAGCACGGGCGGGAGCTTCGGTGGGCAACAGGATGCAGGGGCGGCAAGGGCTTGTGGCTACAATCGGAAGCGTGGAACAGGGCGGAACGGCACAGGGCGGAACGGGACGGCGCGGAACGGAAAGGCGCGGAACGGGGCGGGACTGGAGCCTGGCCCAGCGCGTGGCGCTGGCGGTGGTGCCGCGCCTGACGGCGCTGACGACGGCGGCGATCGGCATGACACTGCGGTTTGAGCTGATTGCCGAAGATGACTTTGTGCAGCCGGAGGCGGGCTCGCCGGAGGCAAAGGGGATTTACTGCTTCTGGCACCAGTGCACGCTGGCGGCGGGATGGTATTTCAGGAAATATGGAGCGACGATCCTGATCAGCCGGAGCTTCGATGGGGAGCTGATTGCGCGGACGCTGGAGCTGCTGGGGTACAAGAGCGTGCGCGGGTCGAGCTCGCGGGGCGGAGTGGCGGGGCTGATCGCTCTGCGGGACGTGGTGCAGCGGGGGCTGATCGCCATCTTTACGGCGGATGGGCCGCGGGGCCCGATCTACCAGACGAAAATGGGGCCGGTGAAGCTGGCGGCGATGACGGGCGAGCCGATGGGGAGCTTCTATCTGCTGCCCGAACGGGCGTGGGTGTTTGGCTCATGGGACCGGTTCATGGTGCCGAAGCCGTTTTCGCGGGTGGTGGTGAGCTGGGCGCGCCGAGTGGCTGCGCCGGCGGCCGACGCCGATGCGGAGACGATGGAGGCGAAGCGGGTGGAGCTGAACGAGGCGCTGGAGCGTGCGCGGCTGCGGGCGGAAGAGCATCTGGCAGGCCGATTGGGCTCGGGCTCAGCGCGGGCTGGCGCCGGGATGGCCAGGTAGAATCGCAGAGTGCTGGTTTCCGATTTCGATTTCGATTTACCCGAAGAGCTGATTGCGCAGGAGCCGCCGGCAGAAAGGGCGGGCGCACGCATGCTGCGGCTGGAGCGCGGGACGGGCGCGTGGCCTGAGCCGGGCGGAGTGCCGTGGCAGGATCGCATGTTTCGGGAGTTTCCGTCGCTGCTGCGGCCGGGCGATCTGCTGGTGCTGAACAACAGCCGGGTGATTCCGGCGCGGCTGTTCGCGCGGCGGGCGGGGCTGCATACGCAGGCGCATCATGAGCCGACGGGGCGGGTGCAGGTGATGCTGGCCGAGCAGCTCTCCGAGTGGGAATGGAAGGCGCTGGTGCGGCCGGGACGCAAGGTGCTGACGGGCGAGCGGCTGGAGTTTGCGGCGCCGGGCGCCGGGCCGGATGCGGTCGAGCTGCGGGCGGAGGTGGCGGCGCATGGGGAGTTCGGTGAACGGACGATTCGCTTTGAGCCGGTGACGGACTTCTTTGGCGCGGTGGAGCGGCTGGGACATATGCCGCTGCCGCCGTACATTCATCGCGAGGATGAGCCGGGCGACCGGGAGCGGTACCAGACGGTGTATGCGCGGGAGCGGGGATCGGTGGCGGCTCCGACGGCGGGGCTGCACTTTACGCCGGAGATTCTGGAGGAGATTCGGGCGCGCGGGGTGGAGATTGCCTACGTGACGCTGCATGTGGGGCTGGGGACGTTCCAGCCGGTGCGCGTGGAGCGCGTGGAGGATGTAAAGCTGCATGCGGAGCGGTATTCGATTTCTCCGGAGACGGCGGCGGCGCTGAACGCGGCGCAGCGCGAGGGCCGGCGGGTGGTGGCGGCGGGGACGACGACCGTCCGGACGCTCGAACACTGCGCGCAGGCGGGCGGGGAATTTGCGCCGCACTCGGGGGTGACGAGTATTTTTATCTCTCCCGGTTACGAATTCAGAGTGGTGGGGGCGCTGCTGACGAACTTCCACCTGCCGCAGTCGACGCTGCTGATGCTGGTGAGCGCGCTCGCCGGGCGGGAGCGGGTGCTGGCGGCGTATCGGCACGCGGTGGCGGCGCGGTACCGGTTCTTCTCGTATGGGGATTGCATGTTTGTGGAGTGACTCCCCCCGGGGGGTGGGTGAACGGGGATCTGATTGATTTGGCGGGATTTGCCTGGGGGATAACCGTGGTAATCTCCGGTATCCTGCTGGATCGAGGTCAGTTCGGAGGCGGTCGTGAGTGATCACCTGAGGGTCGTGAGGTGATCAGAGAGGGCCGCGAAGGCGGAACTGACTGTACGGCCGTCAGATGGGAGGCGACCGTGAGTGATCAGGAGACGACCGCGATGTGGAGCGGGCGGCGATCCGCGCTGGTTTGAGATTTCAATGATCGGCAGTGCGTCCGGCCTGGGCCGGGAAAAGAAAAGCTCTGTTCGCGATGGGCGGACAGAGCTTTGTTCATTTTCAGGGTAGGAGTGCGGCGGCGGGGATGCAAGAGGA
>JAJZJJ010000309.1:0-3450 GCA_021810175.1 Acidobacteriota bacterium
AGTTCTCCACCTCGGTCGGCTGGAACATTTCCCGGAACGTGATGCTCATACCTTTGGCAATAGCGGCCGCGTTGCGCGTGATCGACATATTCCCAGTATACGGGTGGACGCCGACTTCTTAAAACGTCCTGCCTTCCTCGACTTTGGCGCTCCAGTCGGGCGAGAGGAAGCGGCCCATGGTGGAGGCGTAGTAGCGGGCGCCGAAGTAGTCGTTGCCGGTCTCGGCGTCGCGCTCCTTGCCGGCAGAGCTGTCATCGGAAGCCCGAGGAGGCTGACCGCGCTGCCCTTTTCGGAGCGCAGTCAGCCCCTCCGGCCCTTACTGCACGAACGTTGTGATGCTCTGCGCCGGCAGCGAGTAGGTGAAGCTGTCGCCGCCCACGGTCACTCCCGACTGTTGCTGCAGCCCGCCGCTGGCGCTGGTCTGCCACGGCGTCATCGACGTCACCGTTGCGCCCTGAATGTTGAACGTCTGATTCACCGGTGCGCTGCTGCCATTGATAGCGACAATCACATAATGGTTGTTGCCCGCATAAGCCGATACATACACATCCGTCGTCGGATTCGCCGTCGCATCGTACCGGTAATACCCCGGCTGGATGAACCTGGAAAACTGTCCCATCGCATAGCCGTCGTAGGTAGGCGTCGGATTGCTGGTGCTCGAATCAATCAGCCCATAATTGACGCCGTCCGCCGGATCGTCCCAGATCCACCACCACACGTAGGCGTTAAATTCGGCC
This sequence comes from Acidobacteriota bacterium, assembly GCA_021810175.1. The sequence continues at coordinate 738 of JAJZJJ010000309.1, forward strand.
GTCACCATCGACGTGTGAATCTCCTCCGCCATTTTCAGCGCGTCCGAGATTGTCGGCTGGGCCCCGGAACCACCCGCCGGACTCAGAAAATGCTCCGTCATCCAGACATCCTTACCAGCATTCTCGGCCAGTGTCTGATAGGTCGGAGCCGATCCGTAAAGGTGTCCGGCAATAATCGAAATCTTATCGGCTGCATTCGGATCGGCCAGTGCTGTCGCATACATAGTCGAATTAAAGCTGAACGCCTCCGGCATAATCAGCTTGGTCGTCAGCGTGGCAGCGTCGCCCGCAATCCATGCATCCATCTGCGCCGCCGTCCAGCCGCACGACTCGTAGTTCTCACCGGGTTGCGCCGACCAGTCCGGCTCATTCTGCATCGAGATTCCATACAGATTCACGCCGTTGGCCTTGAAGTACGTAACAAAGTCTTCCAGGTAGTTCGCGTAGTCCGCATAATGCGACGGGTCCAGATAACCTCCGCACAGCGCTACCGGAGTACATGCCGGACTGCCGCTATAGAAGGGCTGGCTGGTGGAACTCGTCTTCCACGCCGGTGGAGGCGTCCATGGCGAGGCAAACACAATGGCGTTGGAATTAGCCACCTTCACCTCCTCCGCATTATTCAGCTCCTCAGTCCACTGGCCCGTCACAAAATTATTGCTGGCCGATCCGCTCGGATCGATGCGCACGCGCAGAATGCTCAGCCCCAGGCCGGTGCTCTGGCTGTACAGAGCCGTCGCCTGCGGCGTGGTCAACGTGCCCAGCCACGCCGTCGATCCCCCAAATCCGCGGATCACCTGCTTCTGCGCCCCGAAATTGACCGTCGCAGTCGCTGTGGCAGTGGTTCCGCCGGTCGATCCACCACCCCCGCTTCCCGATCCCGATCCGGTTGTGCTTCCTGAACTCGAACCACTGCCGCCACAGCCCGTCATCGCCAGCAAAGCCACCAGCGACAGGTACATCACCTTTGAACGCATCAACGCACCGCCTCCTGAAGATCAAAACCAATATGAGAAGCTCTATCCCCTGCCAAAATCGCGTACCTCCCGCGCCGGCGGGACACTCCCTCGCTTGCTGGAGAAATACAGCCCTGTCTTGTACGCTTCCCAGCAGTCGGCCTGAAGCATAAATCAATTTACTCAGGGCCAGCAATCATTTTCCGCGCGCCGGCTCCATAGCACGCACCCACCCTCCCGGCCCCGCACGACGATATCTTTTCTCCTCCTGCCGTGCTATGCTCAGGGCGAGCCGTGAAGCAATGCGCAGCCCCTTTTCCAACCCGAACGCCTTCAGCCGCAGGAAATGGAATGGGGCCTTTGTCCGTGCCATCGCGCCGCGACGTTTTTTCCGCGTGCTGCCCACCAGAACGCGACCTAGTCTCTTCGGCAGCGACTAGTCATCGCTGTCCGCGGCGCTGAAGCTCCGGCGGAATCTCCCTCTCAGATCGCCTCCCTTCTCGTGCGCCGTGTTCGAAGAAAGACTCCCTCGCCTCATTACGCCATCGCCCGCGATGGCCACTCATTCGCCCATCTACCCGAAGGAGAGATTCACATCATGACCACTGCCACCGGCATTCTTGCTCAGTATGGACCCAGCATTAAAGGCTCGCTGCCCGGCCCAAAGGCGCGCGCAATCGTGGAAGCCGATGACCGCGTCATTTCCCCCAGCTACACCCGTTCTTACCCCATGGTCGCAAAGCGCGGCCGCGGCGTCCGCGTCGAAGACGTTGACGGAAACGAGTTCCTCGACTTCGCCTCCGGCATCGCCGTCGTCTCCACCGGCCACTGCCACCCTGAAGTCGTCGCCGCCATCCAGCAGCAGGCCGGCGAGCTCATCCACATGTCCGGCACAGACTTCTACTACGAGGCCCTCGTCACTCTCTCCGAGCGCCTTTCCGGAATCGCCCCCATGCCCGGACCCCATCGCTTCTACTACGGCAACTCCGGCGCCGAAGCCATCGAATGCGCGATGAAGATCGCCCGCTACCACACCGGCCGCCAGCACATCGTCGCCTTCCTCGGCGCCTTCCACGGACGCACCATGGGCGCGCTCTCCCTCACCGCCTCCAAACCGCAGCAGAAACGCCGCTTTGCGCCGCTCGTTCCCGGTGTTACCCACGTCCCTTTCCCCTATGCCTACCGCTTCTGCGCCGGCGATGAAAAAGCTCAGGAGGAGTACGCCCTCAGCTGCGCCCGCTACATCGAGGATCGCCTCTTCAAAACCATCCTTCCCCCCGAAGAAGTTGCGGCCATCTTCATCGAACCCATCCAGGGCGAAGGCGGTTACGTCGTCGCGCCCACCGTATTCATGCAGGAGCTCCGCCGCATCTGCGACCGCCACGGAATTTTGCTCGTCGCCGATGAAGTCCAGTCCGGCGCCGGCCGCACCGGCAAGTGGTGGGCCATCGAGCACACCGGCGTCCAGCCCGATATTGTCTGCATGGCCAAGGGAATCGCCTCCGGCATGCCCCTCGGCGTCTGCATGACCCGCGCCGAAATCATGGACTGGAAGCCCGGCTCCCACGCCTCCACCTTCGGCGGCAACCCCGTCGCCATCGCCGCCGCCCACGCCACTCTGAACATCATCGAGCGCGAAGCCATGGCCAACGCCGCCTCCCGCGGCGAAGCCATGCTCAGGCGCCTGAGCGGCTGGCCCGCAAAGCACCGCATCGTCGGCAATGTCCGCGGACGCGGCCTGATTATCGGTGTCGAGA
>JAJZJJ010000309.1:3460-4872 GCA_021810175.1 Acidobacteriota bacterium
GAACACCCGCGAAACCGCTCCAGCCCTGCGCGACCGCATCGTCGAACTGGCCTTCGAGCGCGGTCTGCTCATTCTCGGCTGTGGCGAAAACTCCATCCGCCTGGCTCCGCCCCTTGTCCTCAACGAACACGAAGCGGAAATCGCCCTCGACATCTTCGAGGAGAGCATCGCGCTCGCCGAAAAGGAATCGCGATAACCGCTCCCGGGAGCGGCCGCATCTGCGGCTGCTCCCGCGGAGTTCCATCTCAGCGCGGGCTCTTCCGTTCCTCCTGGCGCTTGTAAAAACGGCGGAAAAACAACCCCAGAATCAGAAAAATGACCGCGATGACGGCATCGGCCAGGCCTCGCGCCAGTTCGCCGTGGCGCATGCCCAGTGCGGCATCGAAGAACCACACCGCAGCGCCCAGAAACCAGATCCAGTTGAAATTGCGGCCCACTTCCTCTTGGGATGCACGCCAGTCTGCGCACGATCCCCCTCCGGCCTTCCATAGTAGACCCGCCGCTTCAGGACGCGCTCGCCACGCGGAGCCGCGCCCCTCCATTGCACTTTTGGTTGTCGCCCAATGAAACTTCAGCGCTTCCGCGCGCGCACGTCAGGATCGTGCATCCGGCTCGCCTCAAAACTCACGATCTTCCACGACCCCAGGCGCCGCCTGTACACCCGCGTATACCGGTACTGCCCCCCGATATCGCTTGCGCCGTTCGTCCCCGCCAGGTTCGCCTTCGAGGTCACCACCGCCGTATTCCCGTAAATCCGGATTCGGATATCGCTCAGGTTCAGCTCGGTGATTCGCACCGTGCCCGCCCGGCTTTGCGCCAGCGTCTGCGCTTTGTTCTCCACCGCCCCATTCGACGTGATCCCGACATAGTCGTCGGCCAGCAGCTGGTTCATCTCCTTGTAATTGTTCGAGAGGACCGCCTCGCGCCACTGCTGCTCCAGGGCCGCAATCTCCTTCCGAACCGCCTTATTTTCGTGGCGCGGAAAGGCCCATGCCGAGTGACATGCCGCCACCACCAGGAGAACTGCGAGCGCATGCGCCGCCCGGAACCGGCGCAAAGCGAAAACGGAAGGTCGCCGCATCGTCGTACCGGATAGTAGCCCGCTCCGAACCGGCGCGTCAAAAGGAAAGCTGCGAGATGGCCAGGCGTGCCGCTGAATGGTCATGTTTCCGTTCCGGATGCCGCCGAGGCAAAACCCCGCCGCGGCCACCCGTTACCTGTCAGACGCCTCAAAACCACGGACGATTGCCCGTTACCGCTACGCAATCGCCGTTAGATTTTCAACCTGCCGCTCCAGCATCAGCTGATACAACCCGCCGACTGCGGAATCCTTGAAGTGCTGCGACCCCCGATGGGCGTCCAGCGATGCCTCGTCCTGATATTGCTCATAGATCACCACCGTGTCCGGTTCC
>JAJZJJ010000310.1 GCA_021810175.1 Acidobacteriota bacterium
GGAAGTGCTGGCGGCTTACGACCATCGGCACCTGAACCTGGAGGTTCCCGAGTTTCGGACAACGGTGCCGACGACTGAAAACATTGCGGCGGCAATCTGGCGGCGTCTGGAAGGGAAGATTGAAGGGGCGCGGATCTATAAGGTACGGGTGTACGAGATGGTGGATTTATTTGCGGAGTATGTCGGCGACTAGCCGCCCAGGCGTCCGCGCCTTCGGCGGGCTTGCCGTCCAGGCGCAAGCGCCTTCGGCGCAGATTGATTGCGGAGTCGATTCGGAATGAAGGCATATCTGGGGCGGAGATATCGGATGAGCGCGTCGCATCGGCTGGCTTCGCCGGAGTTGAACGAGGCGGAGAACCGGGCGGTGTATGGGAAGTGCGCGAATCCGCATGGGCACGGGCACAACTATGTGGTGGAGGTTGTGGTGGGCGGCGAGGTGGATCCGGTGACAGGGATGGTTTGCGATCTGGTGGAACTGGATGCGATGGTGGGGCGCGAGGTGCTGGAGCCGTTCGATCACCAGAATCTGAATACGCTGGAGCCGTTTCTGGATCGCGTGCCGACGACGGAGAATCTTTGTATTGAAGTAGAAGAGCGGTTGCGGCGGGCGCTGCGGCCGGAGTTGAGTTTGCGGGTGCGAGTGGAAGAGACGAAGAATAACTTCTTCGAAGTTGCCGGGGAGTGAGGGACGGGCGTTTTGAGGCGTTCGCCTGAAGTGAACGGAAGGCGCCGGAGATCGGCAATTGAAACTGGGCCCTGGAGAAAAGGACACGAATGGCACGACCAGAGAGAGCAGAGAACGCGCACGCGGGGCGCAGCGGGAAGAAGAAAGTCATCGGGAAGACGGGGCTCGAAGGCGTCTCCACGCAGGATATTTACCGGGAACTGCTGCGGCGGTACGATGCCGATCCGACGCGGGATGGGCTGGAGCGGACGCCGGAGCGGATGGAAAGGGCGATCGAGTTCCTGACGAAGGGATACGGCGAGGATCCGGCGGCGATTCTGCGGGCGGCGATGTTCGACGTGGCCTACGACGAGATGGTGATTGTGAAGGACATCGAGATGTATTCGCTGTGCGAGCATCACATGCTGCCGTTTTTCGGTAAGGTTCACATTGCTTACATTCCGGATGGGAAGGTTGTGGGGCTGAGCAAGATGCCGCGGCTGGTGGAGGTGTTTGCGCGGCGGCTGCAGGTGCAGGAGCGGCTGACGCGGCAGATTGCGGAGGCGATTGACGAGGCGATCCATCCGCAGGGAGTGGGCGTGGTGATCGAGGCGCGGCACCTGTGCATGATGATGCGCGGCGTGGAGAAGCAGAATTCGTCGACGGTGACATCGGCGATGCTGGGGGTGTTCCAGAAGCAGAATACGCGGACAGAATTTCTGTCGCTGATCCGGGAGCGGGCGAGCGTGTCGCTGTGACCGGCTCGATCAGCGGAGATCGGCGATGACCCAGGCGTCCGGCCGGCAAAAACCGGGCGCATTGGGGGAAACCATGCAGACTCCCTGACGTTCGAGGCGGAATCCGTGGGCCTGCATGGCGCGGAAGGCCGGTTCGCAGGCGAGATTGACGCCCGCCTCGATGGCGAGAGCGCGAGGGGCGGCGAAGGCGTCGATGGCCTGGAGCAGGCGGGTGAAGCGGGTGTCGGCTGTGGAGCCGGGGCGGACGGCGGCGAACTTGACGTAGCAGGTTTTGGAACCGCCTTCGCTGCTGGCTCCGGTGACGCAGAGGGCAAATCCATCGAGGACGTCGTTGGTGTGGGTGAGGACGACGTCTCCGGATTTTTGGGCGAGCAGGGCGCGGATTTCGGCGGTGAGGTCCAGACCCTTTTCGATGCGGCCGGCGAGGCGTGAGCAGTTGTCGAGGATGGCTTCCTGCTGGGCGCTGGGCAGTTGGGTGAGCAGCGTGGGCGGGCCGAGGGCGGGGTCCGGTTCCGGGGCTCGGCCCATGATGGCGGTGAGGAAGCGCGGCCAGAAGCCGAACTTTTGATAGAGCGCGATGTGTCCGGAGCTGGCGGGGAAGGTGAAGAGGCCGGACTGGCGGGCTTCCCATTTTTCAAAGGCGCGGATGGCGGGCCGGATGAGGCGCTGGGCGACGCCCCGGTTCCAGAACTCGGGCAGGACGGCGACGGGGCCGAGAAAGGCGAAGGATCCCCAGCGGGTGGCGACGCTGACGCCCATGAGCCGGTTTTCGAGACGGGCCGCGATGACGCGGGTGTTCATGGCGTGGAAGCGCGGCGCGATGAAATTGCGGTCACCGAGGAAGGCCAGCGGGTCAGGAAGGCCGAGGAAGGTTCCAAAGGCGAGGCGCATGATGCGATGGGCTTCGGGCAGCTCCTTTTCATGGAGGGTTCCGATGTGGATGGGAAGCGGGTCGGGCACTGGCGTTCTCCGTTGCTGGCGCTCAGTTTAACCTGAGCGTTTGGGGGTACCCCCGGGGTTTTGCTGTTTTTCGCCATGCATATGAATCTAAAGGGCATATCGGCTGGGCCGGTGCTGGCGTGTCCGGTAAGCATATGATTCTACTGTGGTTATCGCGAGCCTTTGTTTTGTTATGGATACGTATTGATATGATTCCGCGGGGGTTAGCGGTGTCAGAGGAAAAGCGGATGCTTCGCAATCTCCCGCCTCCCAACTGCCGGGAGACGGGGCAGCCAGATTGTCTCTGGCTTCCTGGACTGTGGGCTGGACTGGGTTCGTGAAAAGCGGATGCTTCGCATTGTCCCGCCTCCCAACTGCCGGGAGACGGGGCAGCCAGGATGGCGGGCTGGTTGAGAGTGGTGGCCCCCCGGTTTTTTGCCATTTTTCGCCATGCATATGAATCTAAAGGGCATATCGGCTGGTCTGGTGCTGGCGTGTCCGGTAAGCATATGATTCCAAATCGGTTGCAGAGGCCCTTTGTTTTGTTATCGATAGCGTATGTATATGATTTCGTGTGGGTTAACGGTGGCCAGCTCTGCCAGCTGCGGGCAGATGCAGGGCACCCGGCATCTGACTCCGTGACTTTTGGCGGGTGGGCGGCATTTTGAGGCGGTTTCTCCGGCAGAAAAGGGAAAAGGTCCGCGCGAGGGCGGACCTTTTCTGTTTTTCCATCTATATCCAGAATAGCAGTTTTGGGGAATTGGAAATCGGGAAAGTTGTGGTGGAAGTGGTTTGGAATCAGCGGATAAACTTTGGTAAGGCTTGACACGCTCGGGGGTGGAGCCGGGTTGGGAGCGGGGAAGTCGGCGAGGAATCCGGCCTCCATCGCTTCGCCCGCGCCGATCAGGCCTTCTCGGCGCTGGCTGTCGCGTTCTCCCTTCTGCCAAAGGCGGGCGAGAGTAGGGGTACCCGAGGGGAAAGGGGTCCCTAGGATTGCGGAAGTCTTGCCGCTGATGGGTAGCGGTTGTAGGTGCGGATTAGCGCATTACAGGCTTGATCCAGGGCTGATTGCCCATGAGACGCGTTCAATAATGGATGATTGAATCAGGGTAAAGCAATGGATGATTGAATCAGGGTAAAGCAATGGATGATTGAATCAGGGTAAAGCGATCTACGGCTAAATTGAATAGAGGTTGATGGCCCGGGACCCAGAGATGCTGTTAACCAGGCATCTTTTTGGGATACCGCCTCGAATACTTCGGGTGTTCGGATATAGCATCCGTAAGGGACTTCGGAACTGCAATGCCACGCTGCTTGAGATTATGGGCAAGCTCCAGTTCTCCAATCTCACGCGTCCAGACTCTGAGGTCAGAACGGTCAAACATAAAGTCACTCGGGAAGCTCCCCTCTCCCTTCAGAAGGTCAACTGTCAGCCTTTGGACGCTGTTTGCGAACATATCGGCAAGCTGAAGAGCAGGCGTAACGGTATCATCCATCGCCAGAAGGCAGGTCAAGCGTCTGCCATGGATTGGGTTTTTGCCCTTGAAATCTTTGAAAATCGCGAGTAATTCTCTAAAATCTGGTCCGTCGTCGTGAATGAATAACATGAGGTCTCGGGGATTGATGCAAGCCGCTCTGGTTGAGCCGAGCAACGTCGTCTCGAAGACACGGTGATACAGGTGGTTCTCCGGAAAAATGCGATTGGCATTCTCGTGCCGTAGCACCGCTTCGTGCTCTTCTACCGGCAGGGCTGTTCCGACGCCATGAAGTCCACGGAATCCGAGTGCAGTCTTTTTGAGCCGCTGCCTTATCTGATCGGCAGCTTGCCGCCCGAGCGGCTGCGGGAGATTCCTCCATCTGTCAAACTGCCCACTTAGATTGTTGCACTCGCTGGACTTAAAATAATCAATCCCCTCTGCCTTGAGCTGCTTACGCCACGCTTTATCGAAAGACTGCCACACCTCTTCGCTCCCGTAAAAGCCAGCACAGACGTAGGCGATCTCCTGCCGTTCGTCCTTGCTATCGTCGAGAAAGCAGTCGTGAATAGCAAACATAATGCCCTTCGTCGTCAAATGGGGCAGATAAGCGATTCTAAACAGGGGTTGTCCAAAATAGGTCCCGGAGACGGGCATGGCGCCAAAGACAGGAAGGCCGCTGCGGCGCTCCGCCCGCGCTTGGCCACCCCATTCGCGCGAGCGCGATGGGCGCCCCGGGGGCCTGCGGCAGCAGGGAGGGCGCTGCGCCCCGGCTGTTTTACGGCACCGCTGAAAGCCGTCTCCTTTAGGATCGGGGGTATCCGGAGTTTCTGGTGAGGCGTGCAGCTGGGTTTGTTCAAAACAGAGGGTTTGGAGGGTTTTTCCCGTTCGTTGGGACGAGGTGATCCGTTGATATGGCCGGCTCGTCGGGGTGAAGGGCGGATGCTTCGCATTGTCCCGCCTCCCAACTGCCGGGAGACGGGGCAGCAGAATTGTCTCTGACTTCCTGGATTGTGGGGAGGACTGAGCTC
>JAJZJJ010000311.1 GCA_021810175.1 Acidobacteriota bacterium
ATCGGCGTACCCAGAAAGATAATGTTGTCGCGCAGCAGACGCGAATAAATGTCGTACGCCCGCTCTCCGCGGCTCGTCTGCTCGATCACCATGGGTACCAGAGCCATTTTTTTCTCTCTTCTCTCAGTTCTGGGGCTTACGCGCCCCTTTCGTCGGTGACAGAAATCACCCTCGACTTCAGGCCATCCGTTCGACCAGAAGATTCCCCGCCTTTTCTCTTCTCAATTGTTCACGGATTCTAGCCAGATTCCCCTCTCGGGTCAAACGCTCCCGCAGTTCCTCCAGCGGCTCCCTTGCCTGCAGCGAAAGCAGCTGTATCTCCCGCTCCAGCTCCTCGTCACCCACCTGCACATTCTCCGCATCCGCGATCCGATCCAGCAGGATCGTCCCCTTCACTTCGTTCATCGCCGAATCACGCTGTCCCTGGCGCAGCCGCCCGAAATCCATCTTCCGCATCTCCTCGGTGCGCATCCCCTGTGCCGCCAGCGCCCGCAGTCCGCGCTCCAGCCGTGCGTCGATCTGGCTCTGCACCAGCGACTCCGGCACCGGGAACTGGAACCGCGCCGTCAGCGCGTCCAGCAGGCGATTGCGTGTTTCCGCCGCCGCCCGGTTCTTCTTGTCCGACGCCATGTGCTCCCGCAGCTTCTGTCTGAAGTCCTCCAGGCTCTCGTAGTCGCCCAGCTCCTTCGCAAATTGATCGTCCAGTTCGGGCTGCACTTTCTTTCGGATGCCGCGAACTTCCACCGCGTAAGCGACTGTTTTCCCGGCCAGCCGGTTCTGCCCAAACTCCGCCGGATAGGTCACCTCGAACTTCAGTTCCTGCCCCGGCTTCGACCCGCGCAGTGCCGCCGTGAACGCTTCCACCGTGTCCTTGCCGCCGACCTCCACCGATACATCCTGGCCTTCAATCGGCGCACCCGGCTCCGCGCCCTCGGCCGCCTCTCCCTGCAGTTCGCCCTTAAAGCTGATCTGCGCCCAGTCTCCGTCCTCCAGACCACGGTCTTCCGTCACCGGCTCCATGGTCGAGTGCGAATCCCGAATCCGCTCCATCTCCGCGTTGAACTCCTCGTCCGTCAGTTCGCCGTCGGCCTTCTCGACCTTCACATCCTGATACCCGTCAATCGTCACCGCCGGCAGCACCTCGAACACCGCCTTAAAGCGCAGCGGCTTGCCGTCTTCCAGCTCCAGATTCGTCACCTGCGGCTGCGACACCGGCTGCACGCCCTGCTGGTCCAGCGCCGCCCGGAAGTGCTCCGGCACCACCGAGTCCACCACCTCCTCGCGAATCTGTCCCCCAAACCGCGAGCGCAGCACCGTCTCCGGCACCTTCCCCGGTCGAAACCCCGGAATCCTCGCCAGCTTCTGGTACCGCTTCAGTACCTTGCGGAAGGCCTTCGACACCTCTTCCGCAGGCACCTCGATCTCCACTTCCCGGGTGCACTCCGGATTCAGCGTTGCCTGTTCGTGGCTGTGATCGTGCCCCTCATGCTCGTGGCCTTCATGATGGTGCCCTTCATGGTCATGACCGGTTGCTTCTGTCTGGTTTTGCTCCACGGCCTCATTCTCCGCCGTTGCCGCAGTGTTCGTTTCGGTCGTCTCTGCCGATGTCAAGGTGTGCCCTTCCGGGGCCGTCTTCCCGTTCAATTCCCACGCCCGATGGCGCGGGACCGCGACAGGATACGGCGAAATGTGCGACCTTCATGCGCCCCGCGACAGCCTTCCTGCCGGGATAAATCCGCCGAATGGTCTTCCCTCTATGGTACGGACCCGGCACGCTGGAGGCAAACCGGGACGGTTGAAAACCAGGCTGCGGTACCCTGTAGGCAAATGAGCATTAAAACTCTGTCCTCCCGTGAGGTCTACCGCAATCCCTGGCTCCGCGTCCGCGAAGATCGCATCGAGCGCAGCAACGGAGTTCCCGGCATCTATGGCGTCGTCGACAAGGATGACTGCGCCGTCATTATCCCCATCGACGGCCAGACCATCTACCTCATCGAGCAGTTCCGCTACACCATCCAGGAGCGCAGCCTCGAACTCCCTCAGGGCGGCTGGGAGACCGCCGACGTCAACCCCGAGGAACTGGCCCGCGGCGAGCTCCGCGAGGAAACCGGCCTCATAGCCCAATCCATGACTTCCCTCGGCTGGATCTGGATCGCCTACGGCTTCGCCCGCCAGAAGCAGCACGTTTACCTCGCCACCGGCCTCTCCCACGCCGGCGTCGACCCCGACCCCGAAGAGCACGACCTCGTCCTCCGCACCGCCTCCATCCCCGATTTCGAGCAGATGCTCCTCGATGGCGTCATCCGCGACTCCTGCACCATCGCCGCCTGGGGCCTCTACCGTCTCTGGCGGGAAAAACAAAAGGCCTGACCCCCATCCCTGCGGGCCAGGCCTTCCCCGGAGACTCTCCGGCTAAAAGTTAATCATCGCCATCAGGTTGATCGTCCGGTTTCCGGACGCTGAATGCCCGAAGAACCCGCCGGCCAGCGATTCCGACTGTCCGAATGTCGGCGACAGCAGCACCCCGCTGGGCGACGACAGGTTGGTGTGGTTCAGAACGTTCTGCCCAAACGCCGACAGTGTCAGGCTGTACCGCCGCGCCACCCTGGGCCCCATCGGTCCCCCGCCTCCGCGGTTCCCGCTGAACCCGCCGCCGTTCAGGCCGCCCGGTCCACGCCAGTGTCCGCCGCCGAACGCCGAGCTGCCGCCCTTCACCTTCGGTCCAATTCCGATCGTCTTCGACAACCGCATGTTCACCGAGATATTCGTCGGCCCCGTTCCAATTCCATACGGGATCATCTTCTCGTTCGTCCCGAACGGCTGCGTGTCCAGACATCCGAACTTCGTCGAGTAGTACCTCCGGTTCGGAGCGTTCGGGTTCTCTCCCGCACAGTCTGCCGAAGGCGCATACGCCGGCCGCGCATTGAACTGATTGTTCCCCGTCAGGTCCGTCCCAATCGTCACGTTGTACGGCGAGCCCGAGTTGTACACCAGCATCGGCGCTGCCGAAACCTGGAACGGCAGCGTGAAATTCCCGAAAAACATCAGCCGGTTGGCAACGTCAAAGCTCGTCCGCCCATAATCCAGCCCCGGATAGCTGGACACCGACGGCACCGACCCCAGACCGCTCGTATCCCCCTTCGCGTTGCTGTACGTGTAACTCGTCGAGAAATTCACGTCCCGGTACATCGCCCGCAGCGTCACCATCACCTGCGATTCCTTATAAAAGCCCCCCGACTGGTACTGCAGATTATTCGTCGCCGGCGGCGCTACCGGCGCGCTCGGATACTGGTGATTCATCGCGTCCGCCAGCGGAAACACCGCTGCGGCACTCAGGTTATCCGTAAAGAACTGGTGGATGCCCTGCGAGAACACATACGTCACATTCCCAGTCATGTTCTTCATCAGCTGCTGGTCCACACCAACCGCCGCTTCCATATCCAGCGCCGCCTTCATGTGCGGCGCAATCGTGTAGGTCGTCGGAGCCGAGAACCCGCCCGCGCTTCCCGAACTGCTCGAGATCGGCTTCGTCACATACTGGTAAAAGGGAATATTCGGCCCATTCGCTGTCGGCGACTGGATGTACGTCTCCAGGTTCTTCCCGTTCTGGTGAATCGTGTTAATCACGTACGGTACGCTCGCCCCAAATCCATTCGGAACCGTAAACCGGTCGTAGAACCACCCGTAGCCGGCCCGCAGCACCGTCGACGCCCGCTTGTGCTTCTTGCCCCCGCCGTTCAGCGCCCACGCAATCGCCAGCCGCGGAGCAAAGTCGCTCTTGTCGCTGATCAGCGTCTGCGTCTCCCACCGCAACCCATAACTGAACGTCAGCTTCGGACTCACCGTCCAGTCGTCCTGATAAAACAGCGCCGCATCCGCCACCGTCGCCCGCGCCACTGGATTGTTCACCTTCGTGTAGGTGTACTGCTGCGGTTTGCACGTCGACGGAGCCGCATTCGCCGTGTACTTCGCGCTGTAGCAGCTGTAGAAGCTGTTCAGCGAAGGAAAACTGTACGATCCGTTGCTCCCGCTGGTCGTCGTGTTCTTGTCGCTGTACGTCCGCACCCGCAACCCGAAATTCAGCGAGTGCGCCCCCACCATTCCGGAAAAGTAATTCTGCACCTCAAAATCGTTCTCGTCGTCGCTCGACGTCTGCGACGGATTCCCGCCCCCCGTCACTGCCGCCTGCACCGAATACGAAGGCAGCGACGACACCGCCGATCCCTGGTTGTGCACCCGCCGGTACTGGAACCGGATAGCATCCACCAGCGTCTTGCTGAGCACCAGGCTGTCGGACAATTGCAGCGTGTTCTCCGTGTTCGTGCTGCTCGTCGCCTGCGACGGCAGCGAGTACGCCCCGCCCAGCGAGTTCGTCCGGCTGAACCGGTGATACTCCCAGCGCGCCGTCAGCGTATTCGCCTTCCCCAGCTGCACATCCACACGCGGACTGATGGCCAGAAAACTCGACGGACTGGTGAAGCTTCCCCGCAGCTGCGTTCCCGTCACCTGCCCGTCCGCCCCCACCACCAGGCTCGCCGGATCGATCGCCAGCAGCACACTCACATCGTTGCCATGCCGTCCGAATCCGCTGGCGAAATATGACGAGTTCTTCGTCAGCGGCCCGTTCACATCCCCGTGCATGAAGTAGCTGTAGTACGGCGGCTCCGGGTTCGTCCCCAGCAGCGGATTCTTCGAGTTAAACGACGAATCCTGCCCCGCAATCATGAACTCGCCGTTGAATTTGTTCGCCCCCGGCTTCGTGAAGATCTCGATGCGCCCGTATCCCAGCCGGTCGTATTCCGCCGAGAACGGATTATTGTTGACCTTGATCTCCCGGATCGCCGACTTCGGAGGCATCTCGCCGCC
>JAJZJJ010000312.1 GCA_021810175.1 Acidobacteriota bacterium
ACATGGCAACCCGCCCATGATACGCGGGTTGGATGACGAGCGGCTGGAGCGGGCAGGAGCGTGGCGCGGGGGCTATGGAGCGGAGGTGAGCAAGGGCATCCTCAGCGAGCTGGTTTGCCTGGCTGGCTGCCGAGGCCGACGACGGCGTCGAGGCGCTGGTCGTGGGCGGGAGTTGCGGTTTGGGTGCGCCAGGTTTGTTCGACGAGGGCGAGGGCTTCGGCGGCGTCGCGGGCGACCTGAATGAGGGCGCGGTTGGCGGGGCGGATGAAGCCTTCGGAGACGCTGTGGTCAAAGAAGGCGAGGAGACGGTCGTAATAACCGTCGAGGTTGACGAGGACGCAGGGCTTGGCGTGGATGCGGAGCTGTGCCCAGGTGACGATCTCGATGAACTCGTCCATGGTGCCGTAGCCGCCGGGGAGGGCGACGAAGGCGTGGGAGCGGTCGGCGAGCATGGCCTTGCGCTCATGCATGGTGCGGACGACGTGGAGCTCGGTGAGGCGGCGGTGGTCGATCTCGCGCTCGCGGATGACGTCGGGGATGACGCCGATGACCTCGCCGCCGGCTTCGAGGGCGGCGTCGGCGATGACGCCCATGGTGCCGACAGAGGCGCCTCCGTAGACGAGGCCGTAGCCGGAGACGGCGAGGAGGCGGCCGAGATCGCGGGCGGCATTGCGGTAGACGGGGGAGACGCCGTCGGCGGAGGCGCAGAAGACACAGACCCAGTTTTTGTCGGCGGCCATTCGTTTTGAGTTTAGCGAAAAAGCCTGGGGGCAAAGGTGGTCAGGATGTTAATGCTGGGCCACGATGTCGGCGGCGATGCGGTCGTACTCGCGCTGGGTGATGGCTCCTTTGGTGACGAGGGCATGAGGGCCGCGATAGGGGCGGCGGCTCTGGATACGCCGGGCGGAGGCCGGATCGATGCCGGGGAGGCGTTCGAGGCGGGCCAGGCTGGCGGAGTTGACGTCGACGAGGCCGGCGGCCTGAGCGGCTCCGCGAGTGCGGAGGCCGGCATGGACGCCTTTGGCGATGTCGTGGGCTTCGCGGCGAGCGTTGGCGGCGGCGGATCGGGCTTCGGCGGCGGCCTTGTCGGCGGCCATTTTTGCGCGGATGGTGGCGCGCTGTGCCTGCCGCTGAAGGTGCTGGTCGGATTGCTGGCTGGAACAGGAAGCTACGAACAGCGTGGCCGCGAAGAGAGCGAGGATGGCTGCGATGCGAAGGGCTGGATGATGGTGGATGGTTGACTGCACAGGTTCCGCACCTCCTGGTTTCTGGATGGAAGCGTTTGATTCGCGGCGCGTTGCCGGGAAGTGTACCGGGGGGTGAAAAAAATCCTGTGCAAGGGCAGGCGAACAGCGCTAACATCCTTGACCGGACGGCCCCTCCTGCCTTCCGAGCCCGGGTACCCCGGACCCGCCCGGCACCAGGAGCCGGCTCAACCGTTACGCCGGCAGGGAGAATCCCGGCGCCGCCCGGTTGTAGCCGGTCACACGATCTCTTGCTCGACCGATGCCACGCACGGGCGACTCGTCGCTTCCGACCGGGGCAGCGGAATTCGGAGTCCCGAGGCGAACTATGAGCTCAATCATGGGCTACATGCCGGTCGTCTGGATCATCTGGGCATCGATTATTACTGTCCTGCTGATCCTGCTTGCCTACCGCTCGAACCTTACCCGCTACGAAGAGGATCAGATTTTCCTCGGCGAAGCCAGCGATCACCAGAAGAAGGAGCAGGAGGATCTTCTGGGGAGAGTGAAAAAAATTCAGCCGGCGATCAGGATCGTTTCCGGTGTGACGGTCGCACTGACGGTTTGCATCATCGGTGTGTACGTCTGGACGGCTTTCAGCAACCTGTAAACATGCCCCCTCCCCAGCAACGCGGGGGCATGGCAGCCGAGCTGTGCCGCCTGCGAGATGTCCGCGCCGGGCTGGAAGGCTCCCCGCCTTCCGGCCCCGCGGAGTTGTATTCTTGATGTTCTTTGCGAGCACGCCCGAAGCGGGCAGGCTCGATTCCGAATCCGGTCTGCGCGATTTTCGTTTCGGCTGGATGGCTCAGGGAGCCTGACATGAATTTGCGTTTGCGAGGGATTCTTCGTCCCGCGTGGTTTGCCGCGGTGTTTGTGGCTTTAGGGCTGGCGGCGGGGGCGGCAGTGGCGGCGGGAGCGCAAAAGGAGACGGCGCCGAAGACGCCGTATGAGAGCGTGGATCCGCTGATCGGGACGGCTGGCGGGGGGAACACGTTTCCGGGGGCTTCGCTGCCGTTTGGGATGATCCAGTGGAGTCCGGACACGGGACCGGATGCGTGGTACCGCTACACAGATCATCGAATTTATGGGTTTTCGATGACGCACCTGAGCGGCGCGGGGTGTCCGCTGTACGGGGATTTCCCGGTATTGCCGATCACCGGGCAGCTGACGGCGAGTCCGGCGGAGGAGATCAGGGCGTACACGCAGCCGTTCAGCCATCAGCAGGAGAAGGCGCAGCCGGGGTACTACGCGGTGACGCTGGCGGATGGCGTTCGGGTGGAACTGACGGTGACGCAGCGGGCGGGGATTGCGCGGTTTTATTTTCCGGCGGGGAAGGCGGCGCGTTTGCTGATCAACGCCGGGGGCAGCGCTAATTCGCATCCGAAGCCGGGGGCACGGCGGAATCCGGCGCGGGAGCAGGATGGATACACGATCCGCCTTGACGGGTCGAACGCGGTGGAAGGCAGCGCGCACGGCGGAGGGTTCTGCAGCTCGCCGACGCAATACACGCTGTATATGTACGGGGAGTTCAAGCAGCCGATTGTAAAGAGCGCGATGTGGAACGGGGGAAAAGTTCAGCGGCGGGCGCGGGTAGAGCAGGGACGCCATGCGGGGGCGTGGCTGGACTTTGGGGATCAGCGGGAAGTGACGATGCGGGTTGGGTTGTCGTATGTGAGCGTGCGGCATGCGAAAGCCAACATGCAGGTGGAGGTGCCGACCTGGAAATTCAACTGGGTTCGGGGCGCGGCGCGGGGAACATGGTCGGATCTGCTGAAGCGGGTGGAGGTTGAGGGGGGAACGCCGGCGGAGCGGACGATTTTCTACACCGGGCTGTACCACATGCTGCTGTCGCCGAATATCTTCAGCGACTACAACGGCGATTACATGGGTTTCGACGGGAAGGTGCATCGGGCGAAGTTCAGGGGAACGGACTGCTCGGGTTTTTGCGCGGGGGGGCAGTACGCGAACTTCTCGGACTGGGATATTTACCGGGATGTGATTGAAATGCAGGCGCTGCTGGGGCCGGCGAAAGTGGGCGACATGGCGGAGTCGCTGGTGCGGGACGCGGAGCAGAGCGGATGGCTGCCGCGCTGGCCGGCGGCAAACGATGTGACGTATGTGATGGGCGGCGACTCAGCGGATGTACTGCTGGCGGATGCGTGGGCCTACGGGGCACGCAATTTCGACGTGAAGAACGCGCTGCACTTCATGGTGAAGGGAGCGACTGATCCGGGGCTGGGTCTGCATCATGAGGCGGAACGGCCGTTCCTGAAAGACGAGTTGAAGCTGGGGTATGTGGCGGTGAATCACGATTCGATTGCCGCTTCGCGGTCGCTCGAATATGCGTCGGACGATTTTGCGATTGCGCAGCTGGCGCGGGCGGCGGGGGAGACGAAAGAGGCTGCGAAATTCATGAAGCGGGCAGGGAACTGGCAGACGCTGTTCGATCCGGAGACGAAATGGATACGGCCGCGGAATTCGGATGGCACGTGGCTCAAGGGCTTCAACGCGGATCTGTCGCTGCCGAAGCGGCCGAATGCACCGGTTTCATCGGATCAGGAGGGGTATGAGGAGGGGAATGCCTGGCAATACTCCTTTATGATTCCATTCGATTATCCGCGGCTGATTGCGAAGATGGGCGGAAGCCAGGTGGTGGTGCCGCGGCTGGACCGGTTCTTCTCGAAGCTGGTGTGCTGGGGCGAGTCGTGCTTCAACATGGCCAACGAGCCGGATTTTGTGGTCCCGTACACCTACGAATACACGGACGCGCCCTGGAAGACGGATGAGGTAGTGACGCGGATCGAGCACCAGACGTTCAATGCGACGCCGAGCGGGATTCCGGGGAACGACGATCTGGGGGCGACTTCGGGCGTGTACGTGTGGAACGCGCTGGGGCTGTATCCAGGCGTGCCAGGCGTGGGTGGCATGTTTGTGGGGACGCCGATGTTTCCGAAGGCGACGATCCATTTTGCGGGAGGGCGGACGGTGGAGATCACGCGCTCGGGGGAGGGTGTCTACGTGACGGGGCTGACGCTGAACGGGCAGCCGCACGGCGAGCTGTGGCTGCCGCTGAAGGCGCTTCCGGAGAACGCGACCACGACGCTGCACTACACGCTGCAAGCGGCTGAGCCGACGGCGACCACGATGAAAGCTCCGCCGAATTTCATGCGGTGAGGGCGGATGGCAGGTTGCAGCCGGTTCAAATTGGGGCCGGCAGTGCCGTTTTTTCGGCCGGAGAGCCCGGCTCAGGGCCGATCCACTGAAGGTGATCTGTACCGCGCGGGGCAAACCCATTAACCTGCTGTTATGAGCACGATTCAGGTTCAGCTTCCCGATGGGTCGCTTCGTCAGGTTCCTTCCGGAACCACACCGCGCGAGATTGCCGAGAGCATCTCGCCTCGCCTGGCGCAGGCCGCGCTGGTGGCGCGCATTCGTCCACTGGAGGGCGCGGTGGCCGCGGCCTCGAACGGCGGCAGCGGGGCGGAAGCCGCGATGTATGCGTCAGAGGATCCGCATGCGGAGCGGATGGTGGATCTGGCTACGCCGCTGACCGGGGATGTGGCGCTGCAGCTGCTGACGGACCGCGATGCGGACGCGCTGAAGGTGCTGCGGCACTCGGC
>JAJZJJ010000313.1 GCA_021810175.1 Acidobacteriota bacterium
TTGAACCACACCCGGAAGATGGTGCGCCGGAGCTCAGCCGTGCCCCTTCTCCGGTTCACGCGCCGGCTCGCTACTTCTGGCTCTGCTCCCACTGCTCTCATATCTTCCGCCTCAGCCGCTGGACTGCGCGGGGACTGCTGCTCGAATCGCTGGATCCATCGGCGGAGCAGGAGAGGACCGTGCTCGTGGACCCCCATCCTGCCGTCAATCCGTCGTCTGTCTTTCACTTCCGTCGGCGTCCCGCGCGCGCCGCTTCATAGAGGGGTGTCAGCCAGCGGGGAGCGGCGCGGAACAGCTCGGCGATGGATAGATGGATAAATGGATCGCCGCCGGAGCAAATCCCCGCCGCGTTCTGCTATCGCAAAATCCTTCGCGAAGCGCGGGTGACTCCGGTCACATACGTGCAGCCACAGTCACCATAGACTCTCGGCGAGCGAACGTGGCCATTCACCATCTCGCCGCTCCGGAGTTGCGCCATGCCCGATCAGGAAATGATGCAACCGAAGCCGGAAACTGCACGAGGAAAACCATCGCTGGACCCGCGCCTGCGGGCATTCTCCAGGCGCAGCGCCAGGCGCACGTTTTTCGCCCTCCTGCCGCCATTTCTTGCCGCGGCTCTGCAGAATCTGCTCTGGGGCGTGGTTCATCCATTTGCCTGGTTCCTTTCCTACCCCGCTGTCTTCTTCAGTTCCTGGTTCGGCGGCTTCCGCACCGGCCTCGCCGCAACTGTCATCAGTGCCCTGCTGGAGTGGTGGTTCTTCGTCCCGCCCGTGCACAACTTTCTGAAAAGCGACCTCCGGCTTCTCGTTCCAGCTGCCCTCTTCATCTCCACGGGCATTCTGTTCAGCCTCTTTCATGAGCGGCTCAGAAGATCCATCCGGGCGACTTCCGATGCCCTCGCCGAGCGCTCCCGGGCGGAGGCCGCCCTTCGCGAAAGCGAGAACAGCCTCCGTCGCGCCCAGGCCATCGCCCGGCTCGGCAGCTGGCGGCTCGATCTTTCCACCCATCGCCTCGTCGTCTCCGAGGAGTTTCCCCGCATTCTGGGTCTCGATCCGGAGGAACCTCTGGACTGGGAATCCTTCCGGGGCGTGGTTCACCCCGAAGATCGAGAGCGGGTTGAGCTGGCCTGGGCTCAGGCCCTCCGCGGAACGCCCTATGACATCGAGCATCGCATCGTTCCCCACGGCCAGGTCCTGTGGGTCCGCGAAATTGCTCAGGTGGAGTTCGACGCCACTGGCCGGCCCATCAGAGGCATCGGTACCGTCCAGGACATCACCCCTCGCAGAACCGTTCAGAACCGCCTCGAACTGATCTATCGCGCCAACCGCGCCCTCAGCAAATGCAATCAGGCGCTGGTCCGCGCTACCGAGGAAGCTACGCTCCTCCAGCAAATCTGCGACATCGTCGTCCAGGACGCGGGCTATCCGCTCTGCTGGGTGGGGCGGGCCGAGCAGGACGAAGCGCGTTCCGTGAGCGTCATCTCCCAGGCCGGATGGCAGAGCGGCTATCTCGACGGGATTCAGATCACCTGGGCCGACTCCGAGCGAGGTCAGGGGCCAACCGGCACCTCCATTCGCACCCGAAAGATCGTTGCCGTCAGGGATATCGCCGCTGACCCCCAGATGGCTCCCTGGCGAAACGAGGCCCTGCACTATGGCTACGCCTCCTGCCTGGCTCTGCCCCTGTTGCTCGAGGACCAAATCTTCGGCGCGCTGACTGTCTATGCTCCCGAACCCGACGCCTTTGGCCCCGAAGAAATCGCCCTCCTTTCCGAACTCGCCGGCGACCTCGCCTTTGGCATCTCCGCCTTGCGGACTCGCGCCAGGCGCGCCGAAGCCGAGCAGGAACTCCTCTCCTTCAATGCCGAACTCGAGCAGCGCGTCCGCGCCCGCACCGAAGAGTTGCAGCAGGCTCGCGAACGCGAAGGCGAGATCGGCAATCGCATTCAGCAGAGCCTGCTGCTCGATCAGCCGCCCGCGCATCTGTCGTCCCTCAGCATCTCCGCGCTCAGCCTGCCCACCGAACGCATCGATGGCGACTTCTATGCGTTCGTCGAGCCGCGCGAAGGCTCGCTCGATGTGATCGTCGGAGACGTGATGGGCAAAGGCGTGCCTGCTGCGCTGCTGGGCGCGGCCACCAAGACCCATTTCCTTAAGGCCCTCGGCCATCTCACCGCCGGCGCCGCCGGCCCTCCCGAACCCCGCGAAGTCGTCATGCGGACGCACGCCGAAATCGCCCACCGGCTCGTCGAACTCGAAAGCTTCGTCACCCTCTGCTATGCCCGCATCGACACCCGCAGAAGCCGCATCGATCTGGTCGACTGCGGCCATACCGGCGTCATCCACCTCCATGCCGCGACATCCCAGGCCAACCTCCTCCACGGAGACAACCTGCCTCTCGGCGTGCGTGAAGAAGAAGTCTATGACCAGATTTCCGCCACCATCGAATCCGGAGACATGCTGGTCTTCTTTTCCGACGGCATCACCGAAGCCCGCAATCCCGACGGAGATCTCTTCGGCATCGGACGCCTCCTCGACCGGGTTTGCAGCCTCGGCAGCGCCGCGCCCGCCGACCTCGTCAATGCCATCCGCGCCGCCGTCGCGGACTTCTGTCTCTGCCGCCATCTCGGCGACGATCTCACCGTCGTCGCCGTTCGCATCGAAGAAGTTGGAATCCCCGTCGCCCACGACGAATTCGCCATTGCCAGCGATCTGACCGAGTTGCATCGCGTGCGCGAATTTGTGCGGGCCTTTTCCGGCAGTGCCTCGGCGCCTCTGCTCCCGCCTGAAGCGGTTCACGAGCTCGCCCTCGCCGCCAACGAGGTCGCCAGCAACATCGTGAAACATGCCTGCCGCGGCCAGCGCCACCGGCTGGTCGAAGTCGATGCCGAAGCCTACCCCGGACGCGTCATCGTTCGCCTCCGCCATTCCGGCGCCGTCTTCGTTCCGCCGCCTCCCTCGCTGCCCGCGCTGGATCTTCCGCGTGAGTCCGGCTTCGGCCTCTACATGCTCACCAAATCGGTGGACGAGGTCCACTACTACCGCGATGACCTCGGCAAAAGCTGTATCGCCCTCGTCAAATATCGCAACAACCGCACTCCCATCGGGAAAGTGAGGACAGATGGATATCCCGACTGAACAAAAGGGTAATGTCACAGTCGCTTCAATTTCGGTGAAGGAGCTGGACGCGGGCAATGTCGGCGACTTCAGACGTTCTCTCGTGCCCGTTCTTGAATCCTCGACCCACCTCGTCATGGACCTGACCCGCCTTGAGTTCGTTGACAGTTCAGGCCTGGGCGCCATCCTTTCCTGCCTGCGTCAGCTCAGCGCCAAAGGTGGCGACCTCAAGCTCTGCTGTATGACCACTCAGGTCCGCTCTGCCTTCGAGCTGGTCCGAATGCACCGCATCTTCGATATCTTCGATACGCCCGGCGAGGCAATCGCCGCTTTCGCAGGCTGAAGGAGGAGCTGCCATGGCCGCGCAGTTAACCGCCGATGACAATGTATACGGCCTGCAACAGGCAATCTGCCGCCACGCCGTCGAATCGCTCGGACAGGACTGGCGCGATCTTTCCCTGGTCGACCGCTTCCATGCCGTGGCTCTCGCTGTGCGCGACCGCATGATCGCCGGCTCTCTCGAAACCGAGAAGCGCTATCGCCAGAACAAATGCAAGCGCCTTTACTATCTCTCTATCGAATACCTCATCGGCCAGTCGCTCGGCGCCAATCTTCGTAGCCTGGGCCTCTATGACGCATGCCGTCAGGCGGTGGCGAATCTCGGCGGAGACCTGATGTCAATCGAGAATACCGAACCCGACGCCGCCCTGGGCAACGGCGGACTCGGCCGCCTCGCCGCCTGCTTCCTCGACTCTCTCGCCACCCTCGGCATGCCCGGCTTTGGCTACGGCATCAACTATGAGTACGGCCTTTTCCGCCAGGAAATAGAAAACGGCTACCAGCGCGAAATGCCGGATAACTGGCTCGCCCAGGGCAGCCCCTGGCAGATTCCCCGTCCCGGCGAAACCTGCATCGTTCCCATCTATGGCCATATTGAGGAAGCCGTCGACCGCCACGGTGTCTATAACCCCATGTGGATGGGCTGGCGCGTGATTGTCGGCTTTGCCTGGGACATGCTGGTGCCCGGCTATGGCGGCCGCGCCGTTCATCCCCTCCGCCTCTATTCCGCCCGCGCTT
Source organism: Acidobacteriota bacterium (assembly GCA_021810175.1). Next base: position 4,194 of record JAJZJJ010000313.1, read on the forward strand.
CCCGCGAATTCGATATGCAGATCTTCAATGACGGAGACTACTTCCGCGCCGTCGAGCAGAAAATCCAGTCGGAGATCATTTCAAAAGTCCTTTACCCGTCGGACGCGGTTGTTGCCAATCAGGAACTGCGCCTCGTTCAGGAATACTTCCTCGTCGCCTGTTCCCTTCGCGACATCCTGCGCCGCTTCCAGCGCGACTACAGCGACTTCCACGACCTTCCCGCTCACATCGCCATCCAGCTCAATGACACGCATCCCACTCTCGCCATCGTGGAGCTCCTGCGCATCCTCGTCGATGAAAAGGAGCTTCCCTGGGAGGAAGCATGGGAGATCACCCAAAAGACTTTCGCCTATACCAACCACACGCTCTCGTCTGAGGCGCTCGAGCGCTGGCCCGTGCCCCTCCTCAGCCGCGTATTGCCCCGTCATCTCCAGCTCATCGTCGAGATCGATCGTCGCTTCCGCCAGCAGATCACCGCCATCTCCCCGCCGCCTCCGGTAGCGGCAGAGCAGCTGGCCATCGTCGGCGGATTCGAGCCTCAGCAGGTCCGCATGGTCAATCTCGCCGTCGTCGGCAGCCACTCCGTCAATGGCGTATCCCCGATCCACAGCGGTCTCCTGCAGACGACTCTCCTCTCCGGCTTCCACGCCTTGTGGCCCGAAAAG
>JAJZJJ010000314.1 GCA_021810175.1 Acidobacteriota bacterium
TCGTCCAGACCGAACAGCAGATGATGGTGAATATCGATCATTACTTTTGCGCGAGCGCACCCACGAGAGACTCGAAAATCTTAAACCCATCGGCGGAGCCGAGGATGCTCTCGCTGGACCGGTCGGGGTGCGGCATCATGCCCAGCACGTTGCGTCCTTCGTTCAGGATGCCGGCAATATTGTCCAGCGAGCCGTTTGGATTGGCCTCGGCTGTGATCTCGCCCTGCGGCGTGGCGTAGCGGAAAGCGATACGATCCTGGCTTCGAAGCTGCGCCAGCGTTGCCTCGTCGCAGAAGTAGTTGCCTTCCATATGGCCGATGGGAAGCTGGATCACCTGTCCCGGCTGGAGCGTCCGCGTGAAGGGCGAGTCCACGGTTTCAGTCCGCAGGTGGACCTGTTTGCAGATGTAGCGCAGCCCCGCATTGCGCATCAGCGCACCGGGCAGCAGTCCGGCTTCGCAAAGAATCTGAAAGCCGTTGCAGATGCCCAGCACCAGTCCGCCGTCGGCGGCAAATTTCTTTACCGACTGCATCACCGGAGAAAAGCGGGCGATGGCGCCCGTCCGCAGGTAGTCGCCGTAGGCAAAACCGCCGGGCACCAGGATGGCGTCGCAGTTCTCAAGGCTGGGCGAGTCATGCCACAGAAATACGGCGGGTTGATGCGCAACCTCGGCGATGACGTGCCAGGTGTCGTGATCGCAATTCGATCCAGGAAAAACCAGAACGCCAAATTTCATATCTCTTGCCTTCAGGGTATCAGGTTGGCGGTGGGCAGGGAGGCGAGCCACTGGTCCATGGTCTGCAGGGCGCGCTCGCACTGGATCCGGTGCCGCTCGCGCTTGTCGCGAATCTTTCGGCGGGTTTCCTCCTCCAGCGGTTCCAGCAGGTCGAAGGTAATGTTCGCCGGCTGGAAGCGCTTCGGATCGGCCTCCGTGATGTAGCGGACGAGAGAGCCGAGCGCTGTTCCGCGCGGCACGGGCTGCGGAGCCTCGCCCTCATCGGCCATGGCCGCATAGATACCAGCCAGCAGGCCTGTAGCCATCGATTCGGTGTAGCCCTCCACTCCCGAAATTTGCCCGGCGAAATAGATGCTCGGATAGTCACGCAGATTCAGCGTGGGGCCGAGCACCCGCGGCGCGTTGATATAGGTGTTGCGGTGGATCTGACCGTAGCGCAGGAACTTTGCATTTTCGAGGCCGGGAATCATGCGCAGAATGCGGGCCTGTTCGCCGAATTTCATGTGGTTCTGGAAGCCCACCAGATTCCAGGAGTCGGCGCGCAGGTTCTCGCAGCGCAGCTGGACCACGGCCCAGGGAATTTTTCCGGTTCGGGGATCGCGCAGGCCAACGGGCTTCATGGGACCGAAGCGCAGAGTATCGCGGCCTCGTCGCGCCAGCTCCTCGATCGGCAGGCAGCCCTCGAAGTACTCCAGCTTCTCCCATTCTTTTGCCTCGACGCTTTCGGCAGAGAGCAGCGCGTCGAGGAATGCCTCGTACTCGGCCTGGTTCATCGGGCAGTTGATGTAGTCGGCCGAGCCTTTGTCGTAGCGGGCCGCCAGGTAGACCCGGCTCATGTCGATGGAGTCCGCCTCCACGATCGGGCTGATGGAGTCGTAGAAGGCAAGGTGGTCGCTGCCCGTGAGGCGCGCAATCTCGCCGGAGAGCGCCGACGAGGTGAGCGGGCCGGAGGCGATGATGGTGATGCCCTCTGCCGGATCCAGGTGCGTGACCTCTTCGCGATGGACGCGGATGCGCGGTTCGGCGGCAATGCGCTCGCCGATCAGGCGCGAAAACTCGATGCGGTCCACGGCCAGGGCGTGGCCGGCCGGCACCGAACTGGCGTCAGCGCAGGCCAGCAGCGGCGAACCTGCGCGGCGCATCTCCTGCTTCAGCAGCCAGGGCGCTGTATTTTCGCTTTCGGATTTGAGGGAATTGCTGCAGACCAGCTCGCCGAAATCGCTGGTCTGGTGCGCGGGAGTCGTCCGCAGGGGACGCATCTCGAAGAGATCGACCTCCGCGCCCAGTCGTGCCGCAACCAGAGCGGCTTCAGGTCCGGCGAGGCCGCCGCCAATAATTCGAATGCTCATGCGTGCCGCTCACCCTTCCCAACCGCATCCAGCGCGTCGTCGGCCAGCCTCATCCGCCGCCACGCCTCCATCGGCGCAGCGCCCAGAGAGCGGTAAAAGTCGATAGCCGGCTGATTCCAGTCCAGCACATGCCAGAACATGAGCCGGCAGCCGCGCTCCTGGGCGATGGCTGCCACCCGGGTGAGCAACGCCTTGCCGATCCCCTTACCGCGATACTGCGGACGCACAAAAAGATCCTCCAGATGCAGGCACCGGCCCCGCCAGGTCGAGTAGATGGGGAAGTACAGAGCAAATCCGGCGGGCTGGCCGTCCTGCTCGGCGATCAGGCACTCGAAGTAGCGCTCGCCGCCATCTTCGGGAAAGCCGTCGCGGGCCAGTTCCGCCTCACTGATCCTCACGGCATCGGGTTCGCGCTCGTATTCGGCGAGCTCGCGGACGAGCGAATGGATGAGCGGAATATCTTCAGGGCGTGCGGCGCGAATGGTGGTCATCAGCTTCCATTATAAAAATCCGCCACTTAGGATTAACCCGCGCTCCCGTGCCGGGTGTATCCTCAACCAAACTTTTGAGGAATAGGGCAAACGGTCATGAAACCACTCTCCGCAGTGGACGCCATCGCTCCGGCCTTTAGCCGGATGCGCCTTCTGCTTGCGCCTCCTGATCCGCTCACCGGGCAGCCGGGGCCGTTCCGCTTCTGGTTTTTTGTGAAGATGATGGTGGTCGGCGCCCTCACCAGCGTCAACCTGTGCGCCGTCGGCATCTCCATGACCACGCAGCTGATGATGGTGTCGGCCATCGCCGCCGGCGCGCGTTCTCGCCTGCACTCTGGAGGTTCGTTCTTTGGATCCGCGGGCACGGCTTTCCTGATCCTCGCCGCGCTGATCCTCGGTTTCGTCGTCCTCGCGATTGTGGTTGTCGTGGGCTGGCTGTGGAGCCGCCTGCGCTTGACCCTCTTCGACCTCGTCGTCTATCGGCACGGGCGGGTGAGCGTGGGCTGGTCGCGTTATCCGGCGCAGTCCTGGCGCTACCTGGGCATGACGATCCTCACCGGACTCATCCTGCTCATCCTGCTGGCGGCCACGTCGGGCCCGATGATTCTGCACCTGGTCGTGACCCTGCGCAACCTGTCGCCGCAGCAGATCAACGCCGACCCGACTCTCGTCTTCCGCACTGTCCTGCCGCTCTACGCCGTTGCCCTTCCTTTTGGAGTGCTCGTCGCGCTGGTGGATGCGGTGCTCCAGGATTATCTGCTGCCGCCGATGGCGATCGAAGATGCGCCCATCGAGCGCTCCATTGGCCGCTTCCTTCGTCTTCTGCGCGAACACTTCGGCCAGGTGGTGCTGTATTTCATCCTGCGCCTGGTGATCGTGATGGGGTTGGCGGTAGCCGGCGGGCTGGCCGCCTTTCTGGTGACGGCGGTGGCGGCCGGGTTCGGAATCGGTGGGGGATTCCTGGTCTACCACGGCATCGCACATGCGGGCTCCGCGGGCATGGTGGTCTTTGTCCTCTACTGCATCGTGGTGGGCCTGGCCGTGCTCGCCCTGAGTCTCGTCGCGATGTTCACGGTCAATGGGATCATCGGAATCTTCAAGCAGTGCTTCGCGGCCTATTTTTATGGCTCGCATTACCCGGAGCTGGGCGACCGGCTGGAGCCGTTGCCGGCCGGGCCCCCGGTCCCTGCCGCTCCGCAAGTGCCTCCCATGAGCGCGGCTCCGGAACCGCCTCCGGCGTGGTAACGGGCGAGTCCGGGAAGCCGCACCGGGAAAATCTGCCGGTTTGGGCGATTTCGCCTTTATTTTTCCGGCAAATGGCGTCATCATAGGGACCATTCCAGCCCGACCCGGGCAGGAGGGCGCTCATGAAGCGCTGTTTCACCTGGGCGACCCCAGTCGCCGCCATGGTTGTCCTTTTCGTTCCCCTGACCGTACTCTGCTCCGTCGCTGTGTCTCAGCCGGGGGCGGGCGATACGGGTGGTTCGCACCAATCCCTCAGTCCCGCGGAGCTCGGCGATATTGCCATGGCCCGACGCGAATATGTGGCCGCCATCCAGGATTATCTGGAGGCGCCAAAGACGGCGGAAGTCTGGGATAAGCTCGGCGTCGCTTACCACCACCTCTTCGCCATGAAGGATGCGGAGCGCGCTTACCGGCAGGCTCTCCGCCTGCGCCACCGGTATCCGCAGGCGCTCAATAACCTGGGGGCGGTCTTTTACGCGCGGCATATGTATCGCAAATCCGAGCGCTTCTACCGCAAGGCTCTCCGGATCGATTCGACGTCTGCGTCCATCTACAGCAATCTGGGAACCTCCTATTTTGCGCAGGGCAGAACCAAGAAGGGCATCGCCGCCTACAGGCAGGCATTCGCCCTCGACCCCAGAATCTTTGCGGATACTTCCGCGGAGATGGTGACCGAGAGCCTTCCCATCCGCGAACGCGCCGAGGAGGATTTCATCATCGCCAGCCTGTTCGCCCGCGCGGGCCTCTTTCCGCAGGCCATCGATTACCTGCGCCGGGCGCTCGACGACGGCTTTAAGGACCGCAGGGAACTGCTGCACGATCAGACTCTGGCTTCGCTGCGCGCCACTCCGGCGTTTGCCCAGCTGATGGCGGATCAGCGCATCCCGGCTCGCTGAGGGAGCGATGCCTCAGGGCAGCTGCGCTGAAACCGTAACCGGATATTCGGCCAGAACCATGTCCGGGTGTTCCACCGCGCGAATTTCAAAGCGGTAGCTCGGGTGTTTCTCGTAGCCCTGGAAAATGCC
>JAJZJJ010000315.1 GCA_021810175.1 Acidobacteriota bacterium
AGCTCCGCCCGCACCTCGTTCCAGTTCGCTCCCGGCTTCAGCCGCATCAGGATCAGGCAGTTAGTCCCCACGCACACCCCGTGCGGATCGCCCGGCATCAGCGGCGTCCACACGTCCGCCGGATGCGGCATCTCCGCCCCGCGCGGCATCACCCCCACCACCGTGTACGGCGCGCCCTTCAGCAGAATCGGCTTCCCCAGAATCTCCCTGTCCCCATGGAACGCCGTCCGCCACAGGTTGTAGCTCAGGACCACCGCCTTGCCCCCGCCGGCCCGGTCCTCATCTTCCGTGAACCCGCGTCCCAGCATCGGCTCAATCCCCAGCACCTGGAAGTAATGCGCCGACACGCTGGCATCCTGCACATAGCGCACCGCCCCGCCCTCCGCCGGGCTGGCCTGCAGATTCACGCCTTCCGTGCTCCCGAACGAATTCCCCGTAGCCGCCACCGTCACCGACGGCACATCCTGTTTCACCGCTTCCCATGTGTCTCTGTTCGCCGAATCGTCGTCGGAAAACCGCGCCGGACTCTTCCTGTCCACCTCATGCGTAATCAGCGCCGCGATCCTCTGCGGCTGCGGATACGGCAGCGTCCGCAGCAAAAAGCCGTCCAGCAGGCTGAAGACCGCCGTGTTCGCCCCAACAGCCAGCGCCAGCGTCGCCACCACCGCCACCGCGAACCCCGGACTCCGCCGCAACTGCCGCATCGCAAGCTTCAAATCTTCAACCATCCGAATCTCCTTCCAGAGCTTTCCCGCAACCGCTTTTCGCTACCCGCTCCTCAGCCATCCACTTTTCAGCGAACCGCTTCTCGCTACCTGCTGCCTGCTATCTGCTACCTGCTGTCTGCCGCCTGCTGCCCTGCTACTCACTCCGCAGCGCTTCCATCGGTTCCACGCCCGCCGCCCGCCGCGCCGGCAGCAGACACGCCAGCGTGCCCACACCTGCCAGCAGACACACCGCGCCCACCATCATCGCCGGGTTATACGGACTCACCTCGAACAGCAGGCTCTCCATCACCCGAGCCATCCCAAACGCCAGCGCAATGCCCGCCGCTGCTCCCACCGCCACCGGCAGCAGCCCATCCCGCAGCACCAGCCCGTAGATGTTCCCCCGCTGCGCGCCCAGCGCCATCCGCAGCCCGATCTCCCGCTGCCGCTGCACCACCGAATACGTCACCACCCCGTACACGCCCAGCGCCGCCAGCAGCAGCGCGCTCGCCGCAAACAGCAGCAGCAGATCCATCTCAAATCGCCGGCTCGCCACCGACGCCGCCACCACGCTGCCCAGCGTCCGCACCGCCGGCACCGGTACGCTCCGGTCCACACTCCAGATCGCCCTCCGGATCGCTCCCGCCATCACCGCCGGATCCTGCCGCGTCCGTATCACCAGCCCATCCGCCGCATCGCAGCGATACCAGTACGGCGTGTACACCAGCATGGGATCTCGCTTCGCCAGCGAGATCGTCCGCGCATTCTCCACCACTCCAACCACAGTGAACGGCTTACCGTTTGGATCGCCCGCCATGTGATACTGCCGCCCCACCGGGTCGGCGCCCTTCCACAGCGTCTTTGCCGTCCGCTCCGAAATCACCGCCACATTCTTGCCCCAGTCGCTCGCCTCGATATACCGCCCCTCCACCAGCGGCAAACGAACCGCCGCAAAGTATCCGGGGCTCACAAACCGGAAATGCTCCGATGGCAAATCCGTCCACTTCCGCGTATCGCCCGGCAACCTCACCATGTCCACCCAGAAGTCGCCGTCCAGCGGCAGCACCGAAACCATCCCGGCACGGCTAACGCCCGGCAGAGCATTCAGCTTCGCCAGCGCCTCTTTGTAGAACGCCGCCCGCTTCTGCGTGTTCGGATACCCATCCTCCGGCAGGTTCACCATCGCCGTCATCGTGCGCTCCGCGCTGAATCCGCGATGCACCCGCATCAGCTTCACCATGCTCAGCGTCAGCAGCCCCGTCATCAGCACCAGCGCCACGCTCACCGCCACTTCCACGCCCACCAGCGCCCGTCGCAGCCGTCTGCTCCCCCGCGACTCGCTCGCCAGCTTCGCCTCGCTGTGCAGCACCTCCTGCGGAGCCGTCTTCGACGCCATCCATGCCGGCATCAGCCCCGCCAGCAGCGTCGCCGCCAGCGCCAGCCCCACCGCGCATGCCGCGCCCATCCAGTCCAGATGCAGTGCACCCCTGAAGTTCAGCGCCTCCGGCAGATACCGCTGCATCGCCGGCACCAGCGCCCTCGCCAGCAATATCCCCAGCCCGCATCCGGCAACCGCCAGCACCACCGTCTCCCGCATCGCCATCCGCAGCATCTCGCCCCGGCTGGCTCCCAGCGCCGACGCCACCGCCATCTGCTGCTTCTGTCCCACCGCCCGCGCCAGCAGCAGATTCGCAATGTTCACGCACCCCACCAGCAGCAATCCGGCCACCGCCGCCAGCAGCAGCAGCAGCGGCATCTCGCTTCCGCCCACCAGCGCCTGCTGCCACGGCGTCAGACTCGCCGAAAGCGTCGCCTTCTCATTCGCCGGCAGCTTCGCCGCAATCTCCCGCTGTTCCGCATTCAGTTCCGCAGTCGCCGCCGCCACCGTCACTCCCGGCTTCAGCCGCGCCAGCCCGAAGTAGTTAAAGTCCCCCATCGCCTCCTGCAACTGCCACGGCTCAAACGCCTTCGGAACCAGCACTCCCAGCGGCCGCCGCGCCCCATTCCCCTGCCACATCTTCAGCGGCGGCATCTTGAACGACTCCGCCATCACCCCCACCACCGTGTACGGAAACCCGTCCAGAGTGATCGCCTTCCCCACAATCCTCGGATCGCCGCCATACTCGTTCCGCCACAGCGAATATGTCAGTTCCGCCACCCGGTCATGCCCCGGTTGCGCCTCCGCCGCGGTAAAAGCTCGACCCAGCAGCGGTTGCACCTCCAGCACCTGGAAGATCCCCGGCGTCGCCTGCAAGACCGTCACCTGCTCCGGCCGCCCGCTCGCTCCCTGCGAACCGCTGTCCTCGTGCGACAGCGGCATCGACTCCTCGCTCATCGCCGCCATCGCCGCAAAACTCCGGCTGTGCTTCTCCCAAAACTCAAAATGATTTGCGCTCAGCGGCAGGGCTCCGCTCCACTCCGCCACATTCTCCTGGATCGTCACCAGCCGCCCCGCGTGCGCAAAGGGCAGCGGCCGAAGCATCGCGTCATACACCAGCGTGAAGATCGCCGTCGTCGCCCCAATCCCCAGCGCCAGCGTCACCAGCGCCGTCACCGCAAATCCCGGAGACTTCCTCAACTGCCGCAGCGCATAACGAAAATCGGCGATCATCGGCAATCCTCCTCACACCAGATACTCCACATCCCCACCGCAGTTCCCGTGCCAAAGCAAACCCCACTTTGCCCGCTGAAAAGAAGCCACTTACCCCAGCCATCCCCTGCCGCATCTGTCCGGAATCAGATGTCTCTGTTCGGAAACGGACACTCGCCCCCACGAAAACGCCCCTCCAGACAAGCCCAGCCTCTTGACTTTTCAGACTCTATTTCATAGAGTTATCTACACGCGCCGGGCCACGCTGTCCATCCTCATCCATCGGAGTCGCCCCATGAAAAAACCCATCCGCCCCATCGCCGCTCTTCTCGCATCGGCCGAACTCTGCTTCGCCGCGCTCGCCCTGCCCGCCGCCGCCCAGCAGCCCAACACCGCCAACATCCAGGCCGAACACGCCGCCATGCAAAAGCTCTCCTTCCTCACCGGACACTGGTCCGGACCCATCACCATCTACCGTGGCCCCGGCCAGGCCATGCACTTCACCCAGTCTGAAAATGTCCAGTACAAACTCGGCGGCCTCGTCCTGCTCGTCGAGGGCAAAAGCGTCGCCCCCGGCGGCCACACCGTCTTCAGCGCCCTCGCCACCATCGCCTACAACCCCGCCAATCACGCCTATCGCTTCCGCGCCTACAACGACGGCCGCTACCGCGACACGAAGCTCACCGTCATCCCCCACGGCTTTTCCTGGGGAACGCAGGCTGGCCCCGCGCATATCCTCAATTCCATGAACCTCACCCCCACAGGCGAATGGCATGAGACCACCACCGCCACCGTCGGCAGCCATCCGCCCTTCCGCAGCATGGACATGACCCTCCAGCACCACCAGTAGCCCCGGCTATCCACGGAAAGGACACCAGCCATGAGCGAACCTGTTAAGGATGAACAATTTAGCCAGCATGAGCTCAACGATCGCCTCAGCCTCATCGAAGGCATGATCGCCGAAGGCCGCCACACCACCGGCCGCTGGGGATGGGCCTTCACTCTCTGGGGTCTCGCCTATCTCATCGCCTTTGCCTGGATGGCCTGGAACGGCAGCTCCTGGGCCTGGCCCGTCACCATGGTCGCGGGCATCCTCGCCACCATCGCCATCGCCTCCCGCCGCATCGACGGCGCGGCCAGCACCATCCTCGGCCGCGCCATCGGAGCCCTCTGGATGGCCACCGGCATCTCCATGTTCCTGCTCTTCCTCGTTCTCGGCTTCACCGGCCGCCTCACCGATCCACACATCTTCGCCGCCACCCTGGCCGCCATCCTCGGCCTCGCCAACGGCGCTTCGGCCATGATGCTGCGCTGGCGGGTGCAGCTCACCTGCGCTCTCGTCTGGTGGGCCGCCGCCGTGGCCGCCTGCTTCGGCAGCAATACGCAGAGCATGGCCGTCCTCATCGCCGCCATCGTCCTCTGCCTCGTTGTCTTTGGAATCTATACGTCCATCGCCGAAAGCCGGCATCGCAGCCACGCCTCAGCCCATGCCTGATCTGCCCCAGCTCAACCCGGTCGTCCACGGCAGGCTCCGCCTCGCCGTTCTC
>JAJZJJ010000316.1 GCA_021810175.1 Acidobacteriota bacterium
CACTGGCTCGCCACAATACGCGGCCCGCGCCGCGGAACCTCGCTCCCCGCCACCAGCACCGCCGCTGCCCCATCGCCAAAGAGCCCCGACGAGATCAGATTGGCCACAGAAACATCGTCTCGCTGCCACGTCAGCGAGCACAGCTCCACAGACAGCAGTACCGCAACCTGATCCGGGTAAGCTCGCACATAGTCCGCGGCCCGCGTCAGTCCCGCCGCCCCAGCCACACATCCCAGTCCAAAAATCGGGTTGCGCCGGATATTCCGCTGCAGTCCCATGCGGTTCACCAGACGCGCATCGATCGACGGGCTGGCCACGCCCGTCACCGTGACGAAAAAGATCGCGCCGATCTGCGAGCGCGACAGCCCCGCCCCCTTCAGCGCGCAGTCGATGGCCCGCTCGCCAAGCTCCTGCGCCACCTCAATCCACACGTCGTTGACTTTGCCCCAGGTGTCGAGGCCGCGATAATCCTCCAGCGGACGCGAAAAATATCGCCCATCGACGCCCGTGCGCCCATGCAGCCGCTCCAGCACCGCACCCATCTTCGGATCGTTACCGGACCCCGGTCCCCAGAACTCCAGCAGCGCTTCCACCACTTCGCGCTGCGAATAGTAATACGAAGGAAACGCCGTTGCTGTGCTCAGGATGTGCATCGGATTTTTCTCTGGCCTTAAGATGCGCCGCATGCGAAGCGGCTGGCCCGGCGAAAAGAATTTTCCCGCCCGGCCTCTGGGCCCGGTACATCATTGCTACGACGACGTCAGCTGCTTTCCAGCCGATTCCTGACCCCGCTCCCCCTGTGCTCCCGCCAGCGGAATCTCCACGCGCAGCTGTGCGCCCCCTCCCGGACGGTTGCCGGCGATCGCCTGCCCCCCGTGTACCCCGGCCACCGCGCGCACAAACGCCAGTCCCAGTCCGTGCCCCGCCGAATTCTGCCCCCGCACAAAGCGGTGAAATACCCGCGATACCAGATCCGGCGCAAAGCCCGGCCCATTGTCCTCCACCGTGATGCAAGCCAATCCGCCAGTCGATTCCACGCTGACCGAAACATCCGCATCCGGACCCGCATACCGCAGCTCATTCTCCATCAGGTTCGAGAGCATCCGGTTACAAAGCGAAACATCGACCACCACCTGCGCCGGTTCAATCTTCCGCACCGTGAGCCGCTGATGACGATCCGCAAAGGCTGGAGCATACAGCTCGGCCACCCGGTTCACCATCTCCGACAGATCCACAGCCTCCAGACGCAGCCGCAGCGCGCCCCCATCCGCCTCCGCCAGATCCAGCGAAGTCGTGATCACGTCCGAGAGCCGATCCAGGTGCTCAATCGCCCGTGCCACTAGTTCCGCGGACTGCTCCCGGTCCTCGAGCGACAAAGCGATCTCCAGACTGCCGCGCACCGAGGTGATCGGGCTCTTCAGGTCGTGCGCCACCGAGTCGGTCAGTGTCCGCAGCTGGTTCACCGACGCCGATATCCGGTCCAGCATATTGTTAAAGGTTCGCGCCAGCCGCGCCACTTCGTCCTGCTGCTTCCCCGCCGGAACCCGCGTGCTCAGGTCGTCGGAACGGATGCTGGCGGCCGCTCCTGTAATGGCATCCACGCGCTTCAGCATCCCCCGCAGCCCCAGCAAAGTGACCACAAACCCGAAAGCCACCATGCTCATCCATCCGAGCACAAACCGCGCCAGCAGCCGCCGCAGCAGTCGCGTTGCCGTCTCGTCCAGCAGCCCCAGATACAGAGTCCCCGAGCCGGGCGTCATCTTCACCGCCACAACGCGAAACGGCGAACTCCATCCCCCGATGTGCAGCGAAGCCGGCGAAGTCTCGTCCACATGCAGACGAGCCAGCGCGCCCAGAAATTTCGCGCTGTCCTTCGGCCCCACCCACACCGGCTTGTGCCCCGCGTCGGTCAGCGCAAAGAACACCGTGTTCCCAGACACATGACCGCCGTGGCTGTCGTACGAAACCTCCTGCGACGCCAGTTCCGCCACTTCTTCCACAATGCGGTCGTAGAGCGAGTTCGTCGGTGTCGTCAGTGCCACCTGCTTCAGCGTCTCGCTTTCGCCGATCAGCCACGAGTCGCTGCGTTCACGCACAGTCCGCGCCACCATAATGTACATCACCAGGAAAACCGCGGCGCTGCCCATCGCAAAGACAGCCGTACTGCGCAGCGTGAGCCGCCAGGCTGCCGTCCGGTAAAACGAACTGCCGACCCGTGAAAGCATGTATTGAGATTAGTCCCTCAGCAGGTATCCCACACCGCGAATCGTCCGGATCAGCGGCCGCTCCGCCTCCCGGTCCACCTTATTCCGCAGCCGGTGAATGTGTACATCCACAATATTCGTCGAGGTGTCGATACGCATCTTCCACACGTGATCCAGCACCATCGCCCGCGTTACTACCCGCCCCGCGTTCCGGCACAGGTACTCCAGCAGCGCAAATTCCTGCTGCGTCAGCTGCAGTTCCGTCCCGCCCCGTCGCGCTTCCCGCCGGATCAGATCGATCTCCAGATCCCCAACCCGCAGCTTAGTCGTCTCCGCCTGCCCCGGAGTGCTCCGCCGCAGCAGCGCCCGCAACCGCGCTTGCAGCTCCGCCACCGCAAAGGGCTTCGTCATATAGTCGTCGCCGCCCTTTTCCAGCCCCAGCACCCGCTCGTCCACCGACCGCCTCGCGGAAAGGATCAGCACCGGCGACGAAACGCCCTGCGACCGCAGCCGCTGGATTAGCTCCAGCCCGTCCATATCCGGCAGCGTCAGGTCCACCACCAGCGCGTCGTGGACCCCTTCCAGCGCCAGCTTCTCTGCCTGCCCCGCATGCGAACAGGCATCCACGCGAAATCCCGACTCCGCGAGCGCCCGGGTTAGAAACTCGCGAATCGTATTGTCATCTTCGACTACCAGAAGACGCATCGTTTCTCCTCGTGTTATGCCGCGCGGCCTGCGCGGCTCACTTCAGTGTTCAGGCGCACGCCGCTCGCCTCTCCGGCGTCAGCATATCCCGTCGGATGCGCACTGAGGAAGGAGCAGCTTCCAGCACGCCATCCATGGTGGCGGCAGCATGGTTCAGTGGTTTCGTCGAAAGCATTCGAATGAGGCGCGGTGCTGCATACAAAGAATCTGTTCTCGCCGGATCTCATCGCAATGCCGGTTTCGCGGAAAAGGCGCCTCGAAGACGATCGCCCAAACGCCGCCCTCCGCACCCCGTAAGAGACATTGAAAAACAGGCGCGGAGCCAGCATCCGCGGCGCCTGAACTGTATTTCCTGCACTGGAGCCCTGGGGAACACCGTCGAATCGAGTCTGACCCTTGCTCGCGACGGCCGCTACATCTGAAACGCGCATGCAGGAATCTCTGTTCGTAAGATTACTCCCGCGCCGCTCCGGTCAGTTTCCGGGACATGAAAAATATGTCATCTCAGGGCGGCTATCCGATTGGATCATTGGACTCACGCACCCGCGCGCGGTGAGCAGGATTCTCTCAGCCCCGGCAGGCGCCGGTCACCCCGATGCCCTGTCATCTCTTCAGAATGCGCCGTCCCGCCGCCACCCGGAGGGGCGATCAGGCTGTTCTCGCGACTTTCCGGCCTTCTATTTGTGCCCGGCTGCGGCCTTTTCCGCCGCTTCCACCGTCTGCGCGATCAGCGTGGCAATGGTCATCGGTCCCACTCCGCCCGGAACCGGCGTGTATGCGGCGCACCGGTCGATCACCGCCGCCAGCTCCACGTCCCCCACTCCGCCCGGATGATACCCCGCATCCACCACCACCGCTCCATCGCGGATCCACTCGCCCCGGATGAACTCCGGCTTGCCAACGGCTCCCACCACGATCTCCGCGCGGCTCACCACCTCCGCCAGATTCCGCGTCCGTGAGTGGCAAATCGTCACCGTGGCATTCGCGGCCAGCAGCATCATGGCCATCGGACGCCCCAGAATCGGGCTCCGTCCCACCACCACCGCCTCGCGCCCCTGGATCGGAATCTCATACCGCCGCAGCAGCCGCATAATGCCCGCCGGAGTCGCCGACCCATAAGCCGGCTCGTCCATCGCCATGCGCCCAAAGCCGTGCGCCGTCACCCCATCCACATCCTTGTCCAGCGCGATACGGTCAAAGCACGCCCGCTCGTCGATCTGCTTCGGCACCGGGTGCTGCAGCAGAATCCCCCGCACCCGCGGATTCGCATTCAGCTCGTCGATCGCCGCCAGCAGCTCTTCCGTCGTCGTCGTGCCAGGCAGCTCGACCTTCTGCGACTCCATGCCCACCCGCCGGCAGGCGTTGCCCTTCATCTTTACGTAGGTCGCGGACGCCGGATCGTCGCCCACCAGAATCGTTGCCAGGATCGGCGGTTCTCCCAGCACGGGCAGCAGCCGCTGCACCCGCACTGCCAGTTCCGCTTCCAGTTCCTTCGCGTACGCCTTGCCGTCAAGAATCAATCCCGCCATGCACTGAGTGTACCGGCTGACTCCTGAAATGTGTATGTTACGAACGCGCGGATGCCCATCCCCTCAGATCGCCCTCAGTACCCGCGCCGGCAGCAAAATAATCGCCCCCACCAGCTCCAGCGCCCCACCCACCGCAATTCCCACCAGCCGGAAGGGCAGCAGAATCAGCCACACCAGCGGATACAAAACCAGCGCCAGCAATGCCAGCGGCCAGCACAGCACAAACAAAATGCACCACAAAAGAAACTTGATCATCGTCAGCCCTCCCGCTCTGCCCGTCCCCTGCGGTTCGGGAGACGGGTACGGGGCGTCCGCGCTGGTTTGCGACAGAACGCCCCGACCGGTACTTCAGAAGCTACGCAGTTCCCGCCTTCGCGGTTCCCGCCCCAGGCCTCAGACCG
>JAJZJJ010000317.1 GCA_021810175.1 Acidobacteriota bacterium
CGATCACCAGATGCTGAACGACCTGGAGCCGTTCACCGAGATCAATCCCTCGGCGGAGAACCTGGCCCGGTATTTCTATGACGAAACGAACAAGCAGCTTGCGGAGATGACGGGCAACCGCGTCCACGTGAAAGACTGCACCATCTACGAGACCGACACCACGACGGCCACCTACTACGAGTAAGCGCCTTGCACCTGATTGAGATTTACAAGTCGGTGCAGGGGGAATCGTCATTTGCGGGGCGGCCGTGCATTTTTGTGCGGTTGGCCGGATGCAATTTGCGCTGCATCTGGTGCGATTCGGAATACACGTTCCAGGGCGGGATTCCGTATACGGACGAGCAGATCGTGGCCGAGATGGAGAAGCTGGCTCCGGTGCGGCTGGTGGAGTTTACGGGTGGCGAGCCGCTGCTGCAGGCACGGGAACTGATTCCGCTGATGGGGCGGCTGCTGGATGTGGGCTACGAAGTGATGATCGAGACGAGCGGGGAACGGCCGCTGGACGAAGTGCCGGCGGCGGTGCATAAGATTGTGGACGTGAAGTGCCCTGCGTCGGCCGAAGGCGGCTCATTCCGGATGGAGAATCTGAAATGGCTGACGGGGCGTGACGAAGTGAAGTTCGTGATACAGAACCGCGGCGATTACGAATTTGCGCGGGCATTTATCCGGGAGCACAGGCTGGAGGAAAAGGCGGGGCAGATTTTGTTGTCGCCGGCGTTCCACAAGATGCCGTCGCTCGAACGGAGCACGCGCAATGCGGCGCTCGATCCGCGGCTGCTGGTGGAGTGGATGCTGGAAGACGGGCTGCCGGCGCGGCTGAGCCTGCAGATTCACAAGTACATCTGGGAGCCGCAGAAGAAGGGCGTGTAGGGCATTTCTTCCGCATAAGACCCCGGAGAATCCTGGCTTATGCCGCGATACCTGCCGGTAAATGCAATTTACTGGCTTTGTTTTGCGCGCCTTGGTATCTTGCCTCACAAGTTAGCAATTGTTTCTTAGAAGGATGGAAAAGGATGCGTAGAAGCTGGCTGCGTCTGCTGCCCTGGGGTCTCATTGTCCTGTGTGTGATTACTTTTGCAGGTGTAACGCATGCGCAAGACGCGGAATGGACGCTGACGGGACCGGCATTCAGTGCGACGCCGGCGCAGATTCTGGCTGCCGCTGCGAAGATGAAGGCGAATCCGGCGAGCGACGCGACGGTTCTGTTCGAGGACGAGCACTATACGATCGACGCGCAGGGACGGGTGGTCCATACGCACCACATTATTTACCGGATCGATACGCAGGCGGGCGTGAATGCATGGTCGTCAGTCGCGGTAGAGTGGGAGGCTTTTTACCAGAAGCGACCGGAGATACGGGCGCGGGTGATTCAGCCGAATGGCTCAGTCACGGAGCTCGATCCCAAAACAATTACGGATACGGCGGCGAATAACGCCGATCTTGCCGAGGGCACATACTCGGACGACCGCATTCTGACCGCGCCGCTGCCGGCGCTGAGCGTCGGCTCGATTGTGGAAGAAGACACGGAAGTGGTGGACGAGGAGCCATTCTTCTCTGGCGGCGGAGTTTACCGGAACTACTTTGAGCGGAATGTGCCGATTACGTTTTCGCGGCTGGTGGTAGAGGCGCCGGCGGCGACGCCGCTGCGGTACCGGGTGCACGACCTGCCGGATGCCCAGGTGAAGACGGATGTGGCGCATGGCGTGCGCACGATCACATTTTCGGTGTCGAACCTGAAGGCGGTGGTGCCGTCGGATATTCCGCTGGTGACGCCGGAGATCAAGGCGCCGTGGGTCGATTTCTCAACCGGGGAGTCGTGGCATGCGGTGGCCGAAGCATACGCACGGCTTGCGGATCCGCAGCTTCTGCCGGATGAAGTGAAGAGCCTGATTCCGGCGACTCTACCTGCGGGGCGCAATGCGCGGATCGCGGTCCTGGTGGCGATTCTGCACAAGGAAGTGCGCTACACAGGCATTGAGTTTGGCAAGGCGAAGCTGCAGCCGCGAACTCCGGCTGAAGTGCTGGCGCGGCATTACGGAGACTGCAAGGATAAGGCTGCTTTTCTGGTGGCTATGCTGCGTGAGGCGGGGATTCCGGCGGACCTGGCGCTGCTGGAAGCGGGTCCGGGCAATGATGTGAATCCTGACCTGCCGGGCATGAATCGATTTGACCACGCGATTGTGTATGTTCCGGGAGACGCGAAGAACCAGCCGCTGTGGATCGATGCGACGGCAGAGTTCACGAAGGTAGGGGACCTGCCCTATGGCGACCAGGACCGGCGCGCACTGATTATTGCGGCGCAGACGCAGGGACTGACGCTGACGCCGAAGCCGACGCCGGAGGACAGCGTGCTGATAGAGACACGGGAGTTCGATCTGGCGGATTATGGTCCGGCAAAGGTGATTGAGACTTCGCAAACCAGCGGTTACATCGACGCGGATTACCGGTACTTCTACCAGAACTCGAATAACGAACAGGTGAAGCAGGAACTGGATAACTACGCGAAGAATGCATACGACGCGAAGAGCCCGATCCAGGTAACGCACGGCGACGCGCACGATTTGAACAAGCCATTTGACCTTCGGATTGTGATTCCGAAAGCGGGCCGAGGGCATACGGGGATTCAGCAGGCGGAGGTCGCGCTTTATCCGAACGGGACATTTGGCTCGCTGCCGGGGTGGTTCAACCGCGACCCGAACCTGAACCGGCCGAAGCCGGGGTCGCCGGGCGATGAGCTGCTATTGAAAGAAAAGCTGCAACGGAGCGACGAGTACGAAATTACGCCGTTCATCGGCGAACGCGTGTACAAGATTGTGCCGCCGAGCGGCTTTGCGGTGCGGGGATTGCCGGCGAACCAGACACTGAAGATGGGTCCGGCGACGCTGACGGAGACATACTCGACCGACGCCAAGGGCGTAGTGACGGCGGACTACAAGTTCGACACAGGGAAGTCGCTCTACAGCCTGGCGGACGTGCTGGCGCTGCGCGACGCGGTGGTACAGGCGAACAAAGGCAGCGCGGTGATCATCACCTTTGACCAGGTGGGCGCGAAGCTGATGGCGCAGGGCAAAGTGCGGGAAGCGTTTGCTGCGGACCGCAAAGCCATTGCCGCCGATCCAAACGGGGCGCTGCCGCATGTGCGCTTTGCCGACGCGCTGCTGTCGGCGGGCGTGGGCGAGGAAGCCAGGGCAGAAGCGCAAGAGGCGGTGAAGCTGGATCCAAAATCGGCGGTGGCGTGGCAGACGCTGGGATGGATGTCGCAATTTGATTCCATCGGGCAGCGCTTCGGGCCGGGATTCGACCTGGCCGGTTCGATCGCCGCGTACCAGAAGGCGAAGGCGCTTGATCCGGACAGTGTGACCACGCGCGTGAACCTTGCGATTGCGTACGAGTACAACCATGAGGGTGAGCGGTACGAGTCAGTGAGCGGTATGGATCACGCGATTGCGGAATACCGCGAATTGATCAAGCTGCATCCGCAGCAGGGGCAGCAATACGAGGACAACCTGCTGTTCGACCTGCTGTATGCATACCACTACAAGGAGCTGCTGACGGAGCTGGATCCGCTGCCGGATTCGGCGAGGCGAGATGCGCTGGGAGTGGCCGCGGTGGCGGCAAGCCAGGGCGTACCGGCGGCTCTGAAGCGG
The DNA here is from genome assembly GCA_021810175.1 of Acidobacteriota bacterium. Next base: position 3,648 of record JAJZJJ010000317.1, read on the forward strand.
GCTGCGAGCATTTCCGGGAATACGGCGCAGCAGGATACGGTGCTGGTGATCGCGGGCGGCGAGCTGGTGCGGCTGCGGATGTATTCCGAGGCGTCGCAATTGCTTTCCGCCGGGCTGCCGGGGCAGCAGGATGCCGCCGATATCGAGCGTCGCATCCAGGTGTTCCAGAACCTGAAGCCCTTTGATTACAAGAACTATTCGTCAACCGGGCCGGAGGGCGTGGTGCGCCGGATGATGGTGGATGAGATGACGGGCAACCTGAGCGATGCGGAAGTCGCGCAGTTCCTGACGCATCACGCTTACGCCAACCAGGCTGCATGGGAGAAAAATCTGAAGGAGATGCAGCGGTCGGCGCAGGGCATGCGGGTGGTTGCCGACCAGGTGGGGCTGCCGGTTCCGGTGATGCGGGATACGGTGCTGGGGATGATGAAGATTTCCTCAGAAGGCAACGATAAGACGGGGTACCGCGTGACGCTGCAGGAGCTGGGCACACCGTCGCGCCAGTTCTTTGTGGTGCACGAAAAAGAGGGCTACCGGATTGTGGCCGAGCAGACGGACACGGCCGAGGTGGGCAACGAGGCGCTGTATCTGCTGCAGAGCGGAAAGGAAGCCGAGGCGGAGTCGCTGCTGAACTGGCGGCGAAATTTTGCGCACCTGGGCGGCGGCGATGACCCGCTGGATGGAATGCTGTTTCCGCGGTTCTGGAGCACGGGGGAGACGAGCGGAGCGGACGCCATCAAGCTGGCCGCGGCCTCACTGCTGGTGGGGACTCCGGAGACGAATACGCTGCTGCCGGAGATTGTTCGCCTGAGGTCGAAGACGAAGGATCACACCGCGATGGATCAGCTGCTGGCGTTGGCCTACCTGTATGTAGGGGATTACGGAAAGGCACGGGATGTGGCGGAAGCGCTGCTGAAGAAATATCCGAACTCGGACTCGGCAGTGGCACTGATGACCGAAGCAGAGAGCAAGCAGGGGAACGCAAAAGCCGCCTATGCGCTGGTGGATGCGCGGATTGCGAAGCGTCCCGACGACCGCAGCCTGGTGGAGACGAAGTCCTCGATCGCGCAGGAGCAGGGGGATTTTGCGGGCGCGGCGAAGATTCTGCAGGGACTGCTGAACAGCGGGAATGCGAATGCATCAGACTACAACGACTTTGCGTGGAACGC
>JAJZJJ010000318.1 GCA_021810175.1 Acidobacteriota bacterium
CGCCGCTCAGTGTCATCCTGGAGACCTTCGCGGCCTGAGCGTCGGCAACATACACATTTCCGTTGCTGTCGGTGGTGATGGCTTCCGGGCCAGTGAAGTGCGTGGCATCCACGATGCTGGTCATACCGCTATAAGAGGCAGCCTGTGCCTGAACCGGCGTGGCGCTTCCGCACAGCAGAGCCAGCATCGCCACGACTGGCACGAATCGTGCGACTCCCCGGCCGAAAGAACGGAAATAGCTAAAAAGATACTGGGCGTTCTGGCATCCAAGAATAGATTTCATCAAAGGTATCTCCCGCGAAGACGGGCGTTCCTGGTCAGGGGAAGGCTTCTTCGCTGCTGGCAACGACGGAATTGCATGAGGTCGTTTCCCTTCACCACGCCTGTCTGGTGAGGATGAAACACCTGATAACTTGCGGCGACAATGGCACACGGGTGCCCAATTTCACAGCTCCGTGGCCCACGCGTAATTGGCACGGAGTTACTCAGTGCGCGATACAGGTAACAACTATGGCGAATGCTGGAGGGCGACCGGCATTGCATGAGATCTCTCGAAGCAGCGCTTACAGATTCGGAGCGCGGTGTTCCGCGACCGCCGCATGGCCGCCGAGGCTCGCCGCCTGCAGGTCCGTTGCAGCGCGCAGGCGGCGCTGGAAGCGGAAACGATAGGCCGCGCGCAACACCGGATTTGTGAAGTAGATCTGCGCCATCGGCAAAAGGCTGGGTCTTCCTCCGAAGCGAGTCAGAAATAGATAGCGGCTGCGTTTTTGTTGTTCCGACAATGGCGCGCCAGACAGCAGCGAATGGGCCATGGAGCGATCGAACGCTGCAAAGTCACATCGCCGGCAGCCGTGTTCCCGCGCCCACTGGACGGCCTGGCAGATGAGCCAGTCATTCGGCTTCAGTTCGCTGCCGGGTGGGGCCGCTCCGATCTTCCAGAGGGTGGCCGTCGCGCCAAACAAAATGACGAGGAGCCCGGCGATCGTCCTGCCCTGCGCCTCGGCGAGATAGAGCCGGATGTTTCCCGAAGGCGATGCAGCGTCCCAAAGCGCTCGCAGGTGGGCAAGCCGCGACGGGCTGGGATTGACATGCTGGCGACGGCAGGTTCCGCGCATCAGCGCAAAAAAATCCTCCAGATCGGCCTCGCCGCCGTGACGGATCACGATTCCCGCGGCGATAGCGCGGCGCACGCCACGGCGCGTGGTGCGGCTAATGGCGGCGTCGAAGGGCTCGGCATCGTTGTCGAGATCGATGAGCCATGTTGCGTCGTTTACGCTCATCAGAAAATCCGGGAGGAAGCCGCGGGCCGCGAGCGCCTCGGGGATTTGCCGGCACAGATCGGGGGGCTGAACAACGACGGCAGCCAGGCCCTGCTGACGGATCACCGTCTGCAGTGTCTCGATCGTGAATTGAGCGGTCCACTTCCGGCCGGGTGCGACAACCGGCCCCTTGCTCACGTATCCGACGCAAACCCGGCCACCCAGGGCGGAGCGCACCAGGATTTGAAAACCAGCGACGATGACGCCGTCCGCAGTGATGACGACGCGCAACGGTGCCCAGCCCTGGGCGGCTTTCGCTGCTGCCCAGAAACTCGCCTGCTGAAACTGGCCCAGGGGAGTCAGCTCGAGGAAGCGGTCCCATGCGGGATCCCGAGGCTCGAAGGAAAGCCAGGCGGTGATCCGCTCACCGACCTCATAACTCTCCGCTATCTTCCGATCACCGCGATGCAATCCGCTGGCTTCCGCGGCATCGGCTTCCGGTACTGTCATATCGCCCTGGCAGGTTATGCGTTAAGCCGCTCCAGAAAGCGCGCCAGCCGTGGGCTTTCAAGCAGGCGATGCGCGCCGGTCCGGAGGAGCAACTGCGGCAGCGGGCTGAGGAACTGATACCAGGTGTCGGGCAAAACGAGCGGTGCGCCCGAGAAGCCCAGCTTGAATTTGCTTGGCCCCGAGACGCTGGTCCAGCCGACGGGGGATCCGCTCAGCAGGCGCTCCGCGAGTTCGCGCTCAATGCCCATATCTTCAAACCAGCGAAAGCCGTTGCGCTTGGCCCAGCAGATCGCCTCCCATTCGAGGAGGTCGTTAGGTTTGCGTTCGCGGAACTCTCCTGTCCAGCCGGCCTTCCATGCACGGACGGTATCGCCAAAGGCGAACGCCAGCAGAGCCGCCACGGGCTGCCTGTTGGTTTCGGCAAGAAACAATCGGACCCAGCCGCGAGGAGCAAAGGCGCTCCAGAGGTTTTCAAAGAAGTCCTTTTCCGGAGGAGTGGGCGAAACGCCGAGTCTTTCGCAGAGAACCCACAGCAGCAGGCGAAAGGTTTCCACGTCGTCGGCTCCGCCTTCGCGCACGGAAACTCCGGTGCGCTGCGCTCGCCGGATGTGCTGACGAGCCTGTTTGCGCAGGCGGTCGTGAAGGGCATCGATATCTCCGGCAAGATCCATCAGCAGCGTGGCGGTCATCACGTGTCCGGGTGGCAGTGTTTCCGGCTTTCTCCGGAATCCGCGAGCGGACAGCGCGGGCTCCAGAGCGTGGCCGTCGTATGGAGGGGCGATGGCGAGGTAGCTGACGTTCTGTTTTCGCGATGCGCGGCAGATCTCGTCGATCATCCGTTCCCTGAGGCGGACGCTGCCGGAGCGATCGATGGGACCGCGCGAAACATAGGCTACTTTGTAACCGCCGCGAAGGCTCCTGACGAGGACCTGCGCGCCGGCCACGATCCCGCCTGCGTCGGAAAGCGTGACACGGAAGGGCTTCCATCCGTAGGAAGCCTTCACCTGCGACCACAGGCTGGTTTGCTCGTGGAATCCACTAGGGCAGCTCTCGACAAACCGGTCCCATTCGTCATCGTGCAGGCCATTGCCAACGCGGAGGGCGAACTTATCGCTGTCGGCGGTGACATTGCGCTGGAAGGGCATGGATATCTCGATCATTGCGAAGAGAGGGTGTGGAGGAAGGCGGCAGGGCCTGGCCAGCGACGGTCTGGAGCCGGAGACAAGATCAGGCGGCGCGAAAACCGGAGATGGAGGGGCGAGGAGTGGAGCCTTCCGCAGCGGAACGTGACCCGCGGCAGGCGTACTGTTTCATTCCGCGCGCGGCTCGCAGGTATTCGCGAGCGATGCTCATTCTTTCCAGGGCGATCACACGCAGGGGAAATCCGCGGCGGAGGCGAGTTGAGTATGCCAGCGAGGAAGCACCGTAGACCAGCCACCATCGCAGGTAATTGAGGATACACGCCGCTCGGGCCAGCAGGGGATGCCGATTGAATCTGGCAGCCTGCGGGACCGAACGGCGAAACGGCCGCAGGCGGAGCCACGCAATTTGAGCAGCGAGGCGCGCGCGGTCGAGAGCCACATCTGGTTCCAGCAGTTCCGGCTGGACGCGATGCCCGGCTACAGCTTCGCTGGATGCGATTCCGGAACAGCCATTCTCGAGCAGGTCCAACTGAAAGTCGGGCTCGGTGAGCCAGATATCCCTGAATCTCCGCCCGGAAGCGAGGACGCGGGAGCGAAACCAGAAGTGGCCGCCGGGAAACCACTGGCCATCACGCAACACGCGATCGCGATCGCCCCACTCGACGCACGAGAGCACCCCGTGGCGAATCGCCGGACTTCTGGCCCACCTGGGTACAGGAACGTTCGGCCACACGACAACCGTATCACCGGTGAAGAGGTCGGCGTGAGGCCAGCGTCGGCAAATCGCCGCGACCGCCTGCAACCAGTCGGCACGCACGCTGATATCGTCATCGAGAACGGCGACGATAGAGCCGAGTTTCGCTTCGTTCATAGCCCGATTGAGGGCGTGGCTCTTGCCGTATACACCCTGCGCGGGCTCGTACAGATAGCGGAGCGCCAGGCGGTCCGCGAAGGCGAGCGAGACGTCCCGCGCGTGGTCGAATCCGCCGTTATCCACAACGATCACTTCGGCAGCGAGAGCAGCTCGATCAGCGGCAGCGAGGTGCTCCAGCGTGATCCGCAGCGACTCCGCGCGATTGCGCGTGCAGATGACGACCGAGATGGATAGCTGGTCTGTCGCGCGACTGTTCGACTCAGAGATATCCATAGATGCGATCCCCCAGCCATGCCGTCACGGCAAGCGGCGTGCGACGCCAAATCATTCCTGCCAGCGCCGCAGGAGCGTGCTCCGCCTTCTCGGAAGTCCCGTCGACAACCGGATCATCGGGATAGTAGTACCGGTAGAGGCGCATGGGCTCGGCGCCCCATTTGGTTTTAAACCGGGCGAGGTTGTCGTCGCCCTCCGGCACTTCGCCAAGATCGACAAAGCCGTATCCTTCCCGGCTGGCGTCCTGAATAGCCTGCCAGAGGATTAAATCGTTGGGCCGCAGTGCGAACTCGCTGGACGGGGAGGCGCCAAAGGCGTAAGTCACGGTGTTTCCGAAGAAGAAGAATATGTGGCCGCCGATCAGCCGCGATCCCGCATCGGTGTGGTGCTCGGCGACCAGGAGACGCATCATTCCGCGCGGCCGCATCAGTTCCCACATGGCAACAAAGAGGCGATAGGGCCGGGCGGCGACGAGGTTGCGGCGCATGGTCTGGAGATAGAAGCCATACCACGTGCGCAGCTCCGCCTCGCTCTCGGCGAGACGAACGCGAACGCCTTTGGCAACTCCCCTGTTGATCCCTCGCCTGATGGTCGCGCGGTTCTGGCCATCGGGGATCGTGTAGACCGCTCCGGGAGTTCCGGCAAGGCGCACCACATAGCGGTCGCGCCAGGGCTTTCCTGCAATGCGATTGACCCCGTCGCTCAGCTCCTTTCCGCACGCCTTAATCTGGAGACGGATGCG
>JAJZJJ010000319.1 GCA_021810175.1 Acidobacteriota bacterium
CACATGTTTCGACTGGTTCGGTCTTCGCGGCTTTGGGCCGCTTTGGTCTGCGTGTTCGCACTACAGTCCGGATGTTTCGCGGCGCAGACGGCTGCGGCGGGGAGCGCGATGCCGCGCATCGAGCAGCACGACGGACGCTATGCGCTGTTTGTGAACGGCAGGCCGTATCTGATGCTGGCGGCGCAGATCAACAATTCCAGCGCGTGGCCGGCGATGCTGCCGGAGGTGTGGCCGGCGATTGAAGCGATCCACGCGAACACGGTGGAGATGCCGATTTACTGGGAGCAGTTCGAGCCACAGCAGGGGCACTTTAACGATTCAGTGCTGCTGACGCTGCTGCATCAGGCGCGGGAGCACAAGGTGCATCTGGTGCTGCTGTGGTTCGGGACGTGGAAGAACGGGAGCCCGCACTACACGCCTTCGTGGATCAAGCTGGACAATGCGCGGTATCCGCGGATGGTGTGCTCCAACGGGCAGGAAGTGGATTCGCTGTCGCCGCTGTCGCAGGCGACGCTGGATGCGGACAAGACGGCGTTTTCGGCGCTGATGCGGGAGCTGAAGTCGGCGGACCCGCAGCATACGGTGATTATGGTTCAGGTGGAAAACGAGACGGGGACGTGGGGCTGCGTTCGCGATTTTTCGCCTGAGGCGAATCGGCTGTTTGCCGGGGCGGTTCCGGCGGCCCTGGTGAAGGGGCTGCACAAGCAGCCGGGAACGTGGACGCAGGTGTTTGGGGAAGATGCTCCGGTGGCGTTCCATGCATGGAATGTGGCGCGGTATGTGGGGAAGGTGGCGGCGGCGGGGAAAGCGGTGTATCCGCTGCCGATGTATGCGAATGCCGCGCTGAAGCCGATTGGGGATGCGAAGCCGGGCACGTATGAGAGCGGCGGGCCGACGGACAATGTGCTGGGCATCTGGAAGGTTGCCGCGCCGGCGCTGAATGTTCTGGCTCCGGATATTTACGATCCGCGGTACTCGGACTACATGGATTATCTGAAGTATTACGGGCGGGCGGATAATCCGCTGATGGTGCCGGAGACGGGGAATGCCAGCGCGTATGCCCGGTATTTTTTTGCGGTGCTGGGGCAGGGCGGGATGGGGTTCTCACCGTTTGGGATTGACTTTACGGAGTACAGGAATGAACCGCTGGGCGCGCGGCGGCTGACGGCGAAGGACCTGACGCCGTTCGCGCTGGACTATGCGATTGCCGGACCGATGGACCGGGAGCTGGCGCGGCTGAGTTATGAGGGAAAACTGAAGGGCGTTGCTGAGAGCTCGGCGGTGCATACGCAGACGCTGGACTTTGGGGCGTGGCGGGCAGTGGTGAGCTACGGGAAGCCGCAGTTTGGCTTCGGGCCTCCGGCGAAGGGGAACCCGGAACCGGATGGGGGTGCGCTGATTGGCGAGCTGGGGCCGAATGAGTTTCTGGTTTCGGCGATTCACGCGCGAGTGGATTTTGAGCCGGTGGAGGCGGGCAAGCAGCGGCAATTCGTGCAGGTGGATCAGGGGTATTACAAGGATGGGGTATGGCACTTTGAGCGGATCTGGAACGGGGATCAGACGGACTACGGGCTGAATTTCACGTCGGCGCCGCAGGTTCTGCGGGTGACGCTGGCGACTTACTGATTCAGTTGCCGGGTCAGGCCAGGGTGAGGACGGTGATTTCCGGAGGGCAACGGAAGCGGAAAGGGACGCCGACCGCGCCGATGCCGCGATTGACATAGAGCTGCGTTGGACCGTGGTGGAAGAGGCCTTCGACGTAGTGGCGGCCGAGGGGCGGCAGAAACATGGGCGTGAGGAGCGGAAGGCGAATCTGGCCGCCGTGGGTGTGTCCGGAGAGCATGAGGCCGGCGTTGTATTTGGCGATGCGCGGGAGGACGTCCGGCTCATGAGCGAGGACGATCACCGGTTCTCCATTGGTGACTGAAGCGGGGGGAATGCCGATTTCCGGGCGGGAATCGTCGGAGAGGGCGCTGCCGAGGCCGGCGAGCCAAATCCTGGCACCGTCGCGCTCGACGGGGACATATTGGTTGCGGAGCACGGGGATGCCGCTTTCGCGGAGAGGGGCTGCGACGTAGCGCGCGCCGATGACTTCGTCATGATTGCCGAGGATGGCGTAGCGCAGGGAGCACTGGATGCCGCTGAGGATGCTGGCGCATTCGCCCATATGTCTGCGGGAGTAGGAATGGGGCATGGGTCCATCGCTGACGAAGTCGCCGGTGAGGAGGACCATGTCCGGTCTGAGGAGATTGACGTGGCGCACCATTTCGCGGAGGAAAAAGGGCTCGGTGTATTCGGCGAAATGGAAGTCGGAGATTTGAACGATGCGCAGGCCATGGAAGGCTTCCGGGAGCCGGGGGAGACGGATGGTGAGAGGTTCGAGGCTCAGCTCGTGGCGGGCGATTTCGCCGGCGTAGAGGGCCATGCCTCCGACGGCGGAAGCGGAGAGCGCGAGGAAGGAGCGGCGATTGAGGGATCGGGGAGATTTCGCAGGATGGCCGCTGGTTGGCTCATCCGGCGGCGAGTTGAGGCAGGGATCTTCGGCGAGTTCGGGGAGCGGATGGCTGGGCACTGATTTGTTGGACGCAGGAAATGGGCTGAGAGGTTAAGCAGGCAAAGCAGGAGCGAGGAGGTTGCGCGTCCGATTGCCTGGAGGAGCGATTAGCGGCCGTAGTATGCATACGGATATGCATAGGGGTACGGATAGCTGTAGGGGTAGGGATAACTGTACGGGTAGGGCGAGCCGTACATCATGTATGCAGGCGGAGGGGTCATATACATGGGCCGCCGGTAGAGGCGGGGAGCATTCTGGGCGAGACGCCGGGCTTCCTGCCAGGAGACGGGCTGCACGGTAACGGGTGAAGAGAGGCGGAAGCTGAGGAGGGACTCAGGCGGAAGCACGACCTGGGGGCCATTGGTATGAGCCGATGCGAGGAGGCCAGCGCCGCCGCCGGCGAGGGCTCCGACGGCCGCACCGGGTCCGCGGCCGAGGAGGCCGCCAATGATGGCGCCCATGAGGGTTCCGCTGACGGTGTTGCGGGCGGTGTAGCCAGCCTTATTGGGGCTGCGGCTGGACCAGACGCTGGTGTCGAGTGGATAGGATCGTCCGGCGAGGCGGACGGAAGTGAGCTGCAGGGAGATTTCGCCGTTGCCACTGAGGCGGCCGGGAGAGGCGGCCTCCACGACGACGCCGGAGAGTTCAGCACCGCGCGGGATGGCGAGCACGTTTCCTTCAAAGACATCGGCGGCGGCGGTTGCCTGGAAGGGAATGCCCTGCTGGACCTTGGTGATATCGAGAGACTGGACGGTACGAACCTGGAGCACGGTTCCCGCGGGAACGGTGACAGGGCCGCTGGGGGGCTGGCTGCCATAGCCCGTATAGGCCTGGCTCGACCTGTCGGGCGGAGGCGGAGGCGGATTCTGATCGACCGGCTGATTGTAGGGGGCCGAGTTCTGGTAGGCCTGCTGCGTAGTGGCGGGCGGCGGCGGATTCTGTGTGTTCTGACTCTGCACGTCGGGCGGAGGCGGAGGCGGATTCTGGGTGCCGGTGTAGGGGACGCCGCTCGAGGGAGTCTGATCCTGCGCGGCGGGCTGGGTTACGACCAGGTCATTCTGAATGCCGGTGACTCCGGGGACGCTGGCGACATCGGTTTCGGCCTGCTGGCTCTGCTGCTGGGTGGCTACTGTGCCGCGGAGGGTGACGATGCGGTCGGTCTCGGTGACGGTGATGCTCTGATTGCGCAGGGTGGGATCCTGGGCGAGCCGGGCTGTAATGGCAGCCTGCAGGTTGTTGGCGGCGCCGGACTGGGCGAGGGCAGAGCTTCCGATTCCGAGCGCGAGGCAGCCGGAGAGAGCGAAAGCGGTCAACTTCGGGGAAACATTCCGAAAGGAAAAGTGGTTCAGCATCGTTCCACAACTCCGGCGTCCGGGCTGCTTTTCCGGCCAGGAATACGGCTGGCTCGGAGTGGCGCCCGGACGCCATGCTATCCGTAACCTCAAACATTCCAACACAGGATTGGACGCAAAGTTTCGCGGAAAGCTTCAGGTTGTGGTGCCGCGGGCTATAGCGCGCGGGGCTATTTTCGCTGGCCGCGGTAGCGGTGGATGAGCGAGGTGGTGGAGCTGTCGTGGGCACCGGGGGTGGGTCCCGAGCCTTCGAGCTCGCCGATGATTTTCTTCGCCAATACTTTACCGAGTTCGACGCCCCACTGATCGAAGGAGTCGATCTGCCAGATGACTCCCTGGGTGAAGACGCTGTGCTCGTAAAGGGCGACGAGTTTACCGAGGGCTTCCGGGGTCAGTTCTTCCATGAGGATGGTGGTGGAGGGGCGGTTGCCCTCAAAGACGCGGTGGGGGACGAGCCAGTCGGGTGTGCCTTCAGCTTTGACCTCGTCGGGTGTTTTGCCGAAGGCGAGGGCCTCACCCTGAGCGAAGACGTTGGCCATGAGCAGGTCGTGGTGGTTGCCGAGGGGGTTGAGGGTTTTGGAGAAGCCGATGAAGTCGCAGGGAATGAGGCGGGTTCCCTGGTGGATGAGCTGATAGAAGGAGTGCTGGCCGTTGGTGCCGGGCTCTCCCCAGAAGATGGGGCCGGTGGCGTAATCGACGCGGCTGCCACTGAGGGTGACGTGCTTGCCGTTGCTTTCCATGGTGAGCTGCTGGAGGTAGGCAGGGAAGCGCTTCAGATACTGGTCATAGGGGAGGACGGCGACGGTTTCCGCGCCGAAGAAGTCGGTGTACCAGACGGAGAGCAGGCCCATGAGGACGGGGATGTTCTGGGCGAGGGGGGTGGTGC
>JAJZJJ010000320.1 GCA_021810175.1 Acidobacteriota bacterium
CCAAACGCGCCCGCAACTTCGCCCGCGCCGACCAGATCCGCAACGACCTCGCCGCCAAAGGCATTCTCCTCGAAGACTCCAAAGACGGCGTCCGCTGGCGCCGCAAGTAAAGTCTCCAGTAATCAGTTGTCAGCAAAACCTGGGGACTGAGGACTGGGCACTGAGGACTGAAAACTGACAACTGGGCCGGCGTGGCCGGCCTTTACGCCTTGTCCTCAATCGGAGCCACTTCCAGCTCTGCCACCGTTTTGCCGCTCGTCATCTGGGACGACGTCACCAGCGCCACCGCGCACACCACCGCCACCATCCCCACGTATTCGCTTGGGTGCGGATGCTCATTCAGAAACCCCATACCCAGAATCACCGCCACCACCGGATTCACGTACGCATACGTCGCCACCTTGGCCACCGGAACGTGATGAATCAGCCAGATGTAGCAACTGAAGCCCAGAAGCGACCCAAAGAGGATCAGATAAGAAACTGCCGCAACACTGCGCTGATTCCAGATAGCGTGAGGCCATTGCCATGTGAGCGTGGCAACGAGCAGTTCGGATACACCAGCCGCCAGCATCTCCCATCCGGCCGCCACTAGCGGATGCACCGGCAGATGCATCCGCCGCGACAGCACCGAGCCGGAAGCGAAACTCAGCGCGCCCAGCAGCAGCACGACCGAAGCAATCATCTGCATCGTGGTTCCATGCGTTGGCGCCCGCATGCTGGCAAGGAAGTCCCGCCACATGAGGGCCATCAGAGCAAAAAAGCCCAGCAGCAGCCCGATCACGCCGCGCTGCCGCAAACGCTCGCCGCCCGGCAGCAGCGACTCAATCACGGCCACATAAAGCGGCGTCACGGCCACAATCAGCGCCGCCAGCCCACTGGCTACATACTTCTCGCTCCACACCAGTCCAATATGGCCCGCAAACAACAGAATCACACCCAATAACCACAACCGCAGCATCACTCCGCGAGAGAAAAAGACTTGCCTTCCCGTGAAAAAACAAAAAGCGAGCAAAATACTTCCGCTGATCGACAAACGGGTACCCGCCAGAACAGTCGCCGGCAAGAGGCTCACACCGATGCTGTTGGCCGTGTATGTCGCGCCCCAGCAGACGTAAAGGCAGACAAATGCAAGCGCCACAGTAATCCGGGCTGGCTTTGATTGGGGTAACGGAGAACCCATGGGCTATCAACATCCTACCGTCTTGCCGAACATCGCAAAGCTCGCTGACCCAAATTCTTGCTCACAGAAACAACTCTTCTTTTCCCGGGACGTCCCATCGAACTTTTCATCCGCATGCGCTGAAGTGAACGAAATGCCATGCATCGGCCCGGATTCCACTGAATCCTCGGCTCCTCTCTCTTCCAGCGGTCTCGTGACTTCCAGATGCTTGCATGGAACCGCAGCGCCATGGCTCACAACCGGCCAATGGCTCTCAAGCAGATCGGTGGCCCCGGTGTTCGGTCACGATCCTTTGTGCTAGCCTACCCTCTCAACTCGCGCATCGAGGTTGGTCATGTCCCTCATACAATCCCTTCTGCTCCTGTTACTCCTGTCCCGCGTCCTGGGTGAAATCGCTACGCGTTTCGGGCAGCCGGCCATGCTGGGGGAAATTGCGGCAGGCATCATCCTCGGCCCGTCGTGCCTCGGCTACATCCACTACACCCCTGAGATCAAAGCCATCGCCGACATCGGCGTCCTGCTGCTCGTCTTCCTCGCAGGCATGGAGATGGATATCGACACCCTCCTCGCCTCGTTTCGTGGCCGCGCCGCATGGGTAAGCGCCGCAGGATTTCTTGTGCCGCTCATCGGTGGAATTTTGCTCGGCGCCATGTTTGGCCTCGATAACATGCGTACTACCTTCCTGGGCCTTTGCATCGCCATCACCGCTCTGCCCGTCAGCGTCCGTATCCTCATGGACCTGGGAAAGCTGCAAAGCGACATCGGTCAGCGAATTATCTCCGCATCCGTCGCCAACGATTTCGTATCGTTGCTGGTGCTCGGTGTAATCCTCGATCTTAAAACGCGCCGGCAACCCTCCAGCAATTCCTCATTTCTATTAGCCAATCCCTCGGCAAGGCGCTGATTTTCATGGCCGTTTTTGCCATCGCTGCCCGGCTCGTCCGGCGATATTCTCCCGCCAGGCTCCTCAAATCCACCGGGCCCATCGAGAGGATACTCAGCAGCTTCAAGGGAGATGAGGTACGCTTTGCCAGCATTCTGCTCTTCGTGATCGCCTTCGCCAGCTTTTCTGAGTTTCTCGGGCTTGATTTTGTTGTCGGCGCATTCTTCGGCTCCATGCTCCTCAGTCATGAGGCCCTCGGTAAAAGCAATTTCAAGAAAATTGAACAAACCGCCTCCAGCGTGACCATGGGATTCGTCGGACCCGTCTTTTTTGCCGCCATCGGTCTTGAATTCAATGCCTCCAGCCTCAAAGACTGGACCCTGGTCACAGCCGTCCTGCTTGTTTCATTTGCAGGAAAAATCCTCGGTGGCTACATCGGAGGAAGACTCGCGAAGCTCGGGCACGCTGCAAGCTGGACTCTCGGCATGGGGTTAAACGGTCGCGGCGTCATGGAACTGGTCATTGCCAACATCGCCCTGTCCAGTGGACTCATCGGACCACAGTTGTTCACAACTCTTGTGCTCATGGCCGTCGTAACGACTTTTGCCACTCCTGTCCTCCTCAGGACGGGTTTCCAGTATCTGGAAAAAACGCAGCCCAAGCCCCTGGCTCCATCATGATTCGTTCACTGTCGGCGACCAACTCGGAGCATACGTCAGTACGATCCTCTTCCAGATTTCGCGAAGTGCATGCTACCCTGCTCTCAAGCGACTCCGTCGAGCAACTTCGCCCTCGGTCTGATCCCATGCGCAGCAAGCACATCCCGTATCCGGTCGCGTTCAGCCGCAAGAGCTGGACTGGTGCGTTTGTGCGCTCCATTGCTCCCCGGCGCCATCTTCGCGTGCTCCCCACTCTCACGCGACCTAGCCTCTTCGGCAGCGACTAAAACTGGTCTCATACCTCTGTCGCCTTTGGCGGTACTCACGTAGGAGACCCGCCATCGAAGCGGGGCTCAAGTCCTTCATCCAGGAAAAGGAGCTTTCCATGAGACCAGTTTTCTAGTCCCACCGCTGCCCCGCCGCATCCGCCCGGGCCTCATCGGCCCAAAAACTGGATCGGCTGGTGTGAAGTGGGACCTCCCGCAATCACCTGCTTCGCTGCCCCGCTTTCACGGGCGGCCCAACGCTCTTTCGGGGATCCTGCCACTCGTGGCACCAACTAAATCCCCTGTCCGCAAGGAGAAACACACATGACGCCCATCGATACTCAGACCGAAGACCAGATCCGCCAGACCTACGGCCCCAAAATCAATACGCCACTCCCCGGCCCCAAGGCGCGCGCCGTCGTCGAAGCCGACGACCGCATCGTCTCGCCCAGCTACACCCGCTCCTATCCCATGGTCGCCAAACGTGGCCGCGGCCTGCGCATCGAAGACGTCGACGGCAACACATTCCTCGACTTCGCCGCCGGTATCGCCGTCTGCTCCACCGGCCATTGCCATCCCGAAGTCGTCGCCGCCATCCAGAAGCAGGCCGCCGAGCTCATCCACATGTCCGGCACCGACTTCTACTACGAGCACATGGTCACCCTCGCCGAGCGCCTCTCCAAAGTCGCGCCCATGAAGGGGCCCCATCGCTTCTACTACGGCAACTCTGGCGCGGAAGCCATCGAGTGCGCTCTCAAGATCGCCCGCTACCACACCGGACGCCAGCACATCATTGCCTTCCTCGGCGCATTCCATGGCCGCACCATGGGCGCTCTTTCGCTCACCGCTTCCAAGCCCCAGCAGCGGCGCCGGTTCTCGCCGCTCGTCCCCGGCGTCACCCACGTCCGCTACCCCTACGCCTATCGCGGCTGCGCCGGCGGCCCACAGGAAGTGGAAGCCTACGCGCTCGGCTGCGCCCGCTACATTGAGGACAAGCTCTTCAAGACCGTCCTCGCACCCGAAGAAGTCGCCGCCATCTTCGTCGAACCCATTCAGGGCGAAGGCGGCTACGTCCCCGCGCCCACCGTCTTCCTGCAGGAGCTCCGCCGCATCTGCGACAAGTACGGCATCCTTCTTGTCGCCGACGAAGTCCAGTCCGGCGCCGGCCGCACCGGTCAGTGGTGGGCCATTCAGGACTCCGGCGTCGAGCCCGACATCATCACCGTCGCCAAGGGCATCGCCTCCGGCATGCCCCTCAGCGTCTGCATGACCAGGGCCGAAATCATGGACTGGAAGCCCGGCTCCCATGCCTCCACCTTCGGCGGCAATCCTGTCTCCATCGCCGCCGCGCTTGCCACCATGGACATCCTCGAGCGCGAAGGCATCGCCAACGCCGCCAAAATCGGCGGCCAGATGCTCGACCGCCTCCGCACCTGGCTCAGCCGGCACCCCAATGTCGGCGATGTCCGCGGCCGCGGCCTCATGATCGGCGTCGAACTCGTCAAGGATCAGGACACCCGCGAGCCTGTTCCCGCATTGCGCGATCGCGTCGTCGATCTCTGCTTCGAGAAGGGCCTGCTCATCCTCGGCTGCGGTGAAACCTCCATCCGCCTCGCTCCGCCGCTCATCGTCAATGAGCACGAAGCCGCCATTGCTCTCGACATCCTCGAAGAAAGCCTCACCCAGGCCGCCAAAGAAATGTCGAACTAACCCTATCCACGCACCAGAGCAAAAAGGGGGGATCATCGATCCCCCTTTTTCCGCCTCTCCCCCAGATTCCGCGTAGGACGCGC
>JAJZJJ010000321.1 GCA_021810175.1 Acidobacteriota bacterium
AATTCAACCCGATAAACGAGCCCGACAAGCCACTCACACCGCCGTTCAGGCCGATCGAGTTCTTGCCCTTCTCATGCACCCGCAACAGCAGGTCCACGGTGCCCTTCTGCGCGTTTTCATGCGTCTCCGAGTCCTGGCTCACCTTCAGTGGGTCAAAGTAGTTCAGTTGGTTCAGCCGCATCAGGCTCAGCTTCCACAGGTTGCTGTTATAAACCTGCCCTTCCTGCAGCAGCAGCGCGCGACGGATCACGAAATCGCGAGTCACCGTGTTGCCGCGGAACTGAATCCGCGACACATAGAACGGCTTGCCTTCATCGATATCGATCTTCCAGTTGATGGTGTGCGTCTTCTCATCGAAGGTCGGCGTCGGATTGGCCACAAAGTTGATGTACCCCAGCGTCCCGTACGCTTTGCGCAGATTCTTCAAACCCTTGTAAAAGGTTGTCGCATTGAAAATCTGCCCCTTCTTCATGTCGAACTGGGCGCGCAGCGCCTTCGTGTTCGTAACCGCCTTGTTGCCGCTGAACGTGATCGTGCCCAGCCGGTAGCGTTCGCCTTCCTCAATCGGAATGTGAATATCGATCCGCTTGCCCTTCCTCGGCCGGAACGTGAACAAGGACAGACCCGACTCATTGCGCAGATGCGTGATCGGCTCGCCCACGTTCACCCGCTCGTAACCGCGGTCACGGTAAGCCATCATCACCCGCTCGGCGTCCTGGTCCAGCTTGCTGGCGTCATAGGTCCGGGCAAAAAGATGCTCAAAAATAATCGAGTGCGGAATTCCGATCGGCCGCAAATCGACCATCGCATTCCGCAGAGTCCGTGACGAAACGTGATTGTTGCCGCTGAAGGTGATCCTGCCCACCTTCACCTTCGGGCCTTCCTTCACGTCGAACGTAATATCCACTCGCGCCGGCGGAACATTCTTGATCACGGGCTTCACCGTCGCAAACTGGTGGCCATGCTCGGCCTCCAGCTGCCGGATCGACGTGATCGCTCCGGCAATCTGCGTCGGATCGTACTGATCCTCCGGTGACAGGTGCACTTTGTTCTTCTTGTACCGCGTCAGAATGTCGGAGACCGTGATCGAGTTGATCCCCTTGTAGTGGATCTCACTGATCGTCGGTTTCTCCTTTAGATACACGTTCAGAATCACGCCAGTAGGCGTGTCTTCCTTCTGAATACGCACATCTTCGAAGTATCCGGTGTTCCACAGCGAGTTGAAATCCCGCTCCACCGTCAACGGATCATAAGGGTCGCCGACGCGACTGAACATGCGCGCCAGCACCGTCTCCCTCGGGATGCGGCGCACGCCGATGATCCGGATCTCGCGGATAATGTTCTGCTGCTGAGCCCACGCCGAAATCGCCGTGATCGACAGCATAAACAACACCAGCAACTGCAAATAGCGGCGATGTGAACGCAAAACCTTGCTCAATTCCTTTGGGGAGCTTTCGCTTCCCTTCGTTGCGGGAAAAATAGGCACACCCTCACAGCTCAAAATCGGCGGACTCTCAGGAAAAGCCGATTATATGTGACCGAAGGGCAGTCCCGAAACCCCGGCCACAGGCTCATCTCCACCCGCGCAACTTAAAACTGCCGCTCGCGGCGCGTTCCCCTTGGTTTGGGTGGAGTTTTTCCGTACCCAGTCTAAATGGATTACGGCATCTTTCACAGCATCTGATTCAAACGATTTCGTCAGGAACCTGCCGGACGCACTTCCACCAGCACCGAATAAAACGCCGGCCCCCCTCCCATATCGGCCAGATGCTGCCCCGTCAGCAGATTCACATTGTGTCCACTTGTGGACAGTTTGTTCCAGTGGAGCCGTGCCGCCACCACCCCGCACTCCACCTTCCGGCTTAGCTTCGCCACCAGCGGCAGGCTCCCACGGTCGTTCCACACCGTCACCGTCATGCCATCCTCAATGCCCCGTTCCTCCGCATCCTTCGGGTGCATCTCCAGCATGCCGTTATAATCCGCCTCCATCGCCTGGTGTCCCGGCAGGTTCGCAAAGGTCGAATTCATGTAGTGGTCCGCCTTCCGCCCCAGAAACTCCAGCGGATATCGCGAACCCTGCCCGCCGCGTCTCGACTCCTTCGGAGGATGAAACGTCGGCAGCGCATCCAGCCCCTGTGCCGCCATCGCCTCGGAGTGAAATTCGATCTTCCCGCTTGGCGTCGCAAAAGGTCCCTCCGCAAACGGCAGCCACGGATGGCCGTTTTCCGCATCGTCTTCCGTTCCGCGCAGCCGCTGCGTGGGATGCTCCTCCAATAGCTCCAGCGTGATCCCCTTCAGCGGTTCCGGCTGCTTGCCGCCCTCATGCAGCGCCTGCCGGATCATCTCGTCCACCGAATCCCGGAAGCACCCCTCGGTGAACCCCATCCGCCGCGCCAGCTCCGCAAACAGCCACACATTCGGCCTTGCCTCGCCCACCGGCTCCATCGCCTGCTTTGAAAGCTGCACGTAATAGTGCCCGTAGGCGCCCTGGATATCCTTCTGCTCCAGAAATGTCGTCGCCGGCAGCACGATATCGGCGTAATCCACCGTATCGGTCAAGAACTGCTCGTGCACCACCGTGAACAGGTCCACGCGCGCCAGTCCCCGCAGCACCGCACCCTGGTCCGGCGCCACCGCCGCCGGATTCGAGTTGTACACAAACAGCGCCTTCACGGGATTCTCCGTCATCTCCAGCGCCTGTCCCAGCAGCACCATGTTGATCACCCGCGACGGCCGCCCCAGCGGGCTCTGTTCCATCAAATCCGGCCGCTCCAGCCTCTGCTTGTTCCACGGAAATCCTCCGCTGGTCGAGAGCTGCGCGCCGCCGCCCAGGTACTTCCACGCACCCGTCAGCGCCGGCAGCATCAGAATCGCCCGTGACGACGCCCCGCCATTCTCCGAGCGCTGCACCCCATAATTCATCCGGATCGCCGCCGGCTGCGTCTCCCCGTACATCCGCGCCAGCCGCTCCACGTCCCCTGCCGCCACACCGGTCATCTCTTCTACGCGCTCCGGCGTGTACGGCTTCACATGTTCCGCAAGCTGCGCAAAACCATGCGTGTTTTCCGCGATATACGCCTCATCGCACAGCCCGTCCCGCATCAGCACGTGCATCATCCCCAGCGCCAGCGCCGCATCTGTTCCCGGACGAATCGAAATATGCCAGTCGGCCAGCGCCGCTGTCCGAGTCCGGTAAGGATCGATCACCACCAGCTTCGCGCCATTCCGCCGAGCCTCTTCCACAAACGGCCACAGGTGAATATTGTTCCCGTGAATATTCGCGCCCCACGCCAGAATCAGCCGCGAGTGCCGGAAATGCTCCGTATCCGTCCCCAGCTTCTGCCCGTACACCGAAACGTAAGCCTCGCCGCCCGTCGTCGAGCAGATCGTCCGGTCCAGCTGCGAAGCCCCCAGCCGATGAAAAAATCTCCGGTCCATCGACCCATACGTCAGCAGCCCGATGCTCCCCGCATACGAATACGGCAAAATCGACTCAGGCCCGAACTCATCGCTGGTCGCCTTCAGCCGGACCGCAATCTCGTCCAGCGCCTCATCCCAGCTGATCCGCTCAAAAGCCGCCAGCTCCTGTCCCGGCCCCTTCCGTGTGCCTTTGCGCCGCCGCATGGGATAAAGCAGCCGCTCCGGCGCATACACCCGGTCCAGATACTTCGCAACCTTGCCGCACAGAAATCCCCGTGTCACCGGATGCGACGGATCACCCTGCACCCGCGTCGCTTTTCCAGCTTCATCCACCGTCACCAGCACCCCGCACGAGTCGGGGCAATCATGCGAGCAAACTGTATGAACCGTATGCGTAGCCATAACCCGATTCTAGGCCCGAAAAAACACCTCGGGTGCCCCATTCATGCGCGATTTTTGCGCATGAGTGGGGTCCGATACGCCTATCCCACAGAAGGGTCATTTCGAGCGAAGCCCAAAGGGCGAAGTCGAGAAATCTGCGGTTATCCATCCGCCGGGTGCCCCATACTTTCTCTCCGCGCACTTCGGAGAGAAAGTGTGGGCCTCATCGCCCGCCAGGGCGACCCAGCCTCGGCACGCCTGAGATTGGCACAATCAAATCCCAGCCAACGCCGGGCGGCTGCGCCAAAATAATCTTCAAATCATTGAACCATCCGCCACCCATCTTCGACATATAAGACAAATGGCCAACGAAAATTCCGAAAGGCTCCAGTTCGAGTGGCTCACCCTTCGCTGCCAAACCGGCGAACCGGGCGCATTCGCTGACCTCATCGCGGCCATGGAAAGGCCTTTGCTCTATTACGCCACCAGCCTCACCGGAAACTCCGACACCGCGCTCGATGTCCTGCAGGAGGTCTGGCTCAAGGTCATCCGCGGCATTCGAAAGCTGAAAGATCCCGGCGCCCTCAAGCCCTGGCTCTACACCATCACCCACGGCGTCGCCGTCGACCGCATCCGCCGCGACTACAAGCGGGACAAGGCCGAACAGGCCCGACTCGACGGCTTCCTCGACGCCGAAGAACCCTCCTTCGACCACGAAGACGCCACCGCCATCCACAACGCGCTAAACCACCTCAGCGTCAAGCACCGTGAAGCCCTCGTTCTGCACTTCTTACAAGACCTTTCCATTACACAAATCGCCAGCGTGGTCGGCTGCTCCGAGGGCACCGTCAAATCACGCCTCCACTACGCCAAACGCCAAATGAAACAGATTCTCGAAGGAGAAAACCATGACAAAGCCATCCAATGACCTGCGCGATCGCCTGCTCGCCGCCCTGC
>JAJZJJ010000322.1 GCA_021810175.1 Acidobacteriota bacterium
TCCTGGAACAGGTTTCGCAGATGCAGATTCAGTAACGCCGCCCGCACGGTTTTCCGCACAGTGGAAACCCTGCGGGTTGCGGTTGACCAGCGGCATTTGTTGTTCGTCAGACATGCAGGCAGAAAAAGGCCAGTTCTCTATGATCTATTGTCCACGGCCGTTCATGAAGCGCGTTTCTGCCGCGGTGCTTGCCGGTTCGCTTGTCGTGGCGCCGCACCTCCTCGCCGAACAGCATCTCCCCGTTTTTTCCCATGATCAGCCGATCCTCACCCATTCCCAGGGCTACCTCGGCGTGGACGTCCGCGACATCGGCACCGCGCGAGCTTCCCAGCTGCACCTGAAAAGTACACGCGGCGCGGAAATCGTGACCGTGGACCACGACGCTCCGGCCGCCAGGGCCGGTCTGCGCATCCACGATGTCATTCTCGAGATGAACGGCCAGATCATCGAGGGCGAAGCCCAGATGAGCCACATGATGCGCCAGATGCCTGCCGGGCGCGTTATCACTCTGGTGATCAGTCGCGATGGCCAGCAGAAGACCCTTTCCGTCCGCCTCGCCAATAAGGCAACCATCGAGGCCGAGGCGTGGTCGAAGCATATTCCCGTTCCCGAACCACCCAATTACGGCAGCAATTTCGCGCTTCCCAGTTCAGGCTCTCCCTTCGGCAACG
Organism: Acidobacteriota bacterium; assembly: GCA_021810175.1. The sequence goes on from JAJZJJ010000322.1 coordinate 672, forward strand.
GCTTTCTCTCCGGATCCGCCGGGCACGCTCTTTACACCGGCCTGGACCTCGATGTCCTCGGACCCCAGCTGGCCGGCTACTTCGGCATCCATAATGGCAAGGGGCTGCTCGTGCGCCACGTGGATTCGGACAGCCCCGCCTCGACCGCCGGGCTGCGCGCCGGAGACGTCATCGTTCGCGCCAACGGCAAAGTGGTGGCCACTCCGGCCCAGCTCGAGCATGTGCTCCACGCCAATCGCGGCAAGCCCGTCCATCTCAGCGTCTTTCGCAACCGTCAGGAACAGACCCTGACCATGACGGTGGGCCAGCCGAAGACGTCGAGCTTTCTTTCCCGTCCCGCCATGTCCCCCGGATGGTCGCCCGTTCTGCTGGCCCGGAGTATGGGGCATGAGCTGGCGCGGGTCCCGGCGGGCGCCCTCCAGCACCTGGGAAACCTGGAGCGCGAGATCCGATCCCTCCCCGGCCGCAGCCTGCCGTAACCATCCACCTCCCCACACGCCCATTCGCTGCCCCGCCTCGCCTGTTCGATTCCCGCCCATGGTTTACCTCGCATCCCCTGTGTTTCAATGGAAATAGTGATGACTTCGGCCCGCAAACTGACGATCTCCCGCCGCATCAAGGCCGCTTCGCGCAAGGTGCGCGAGCTCGCCCTCGTCGGCCACGCTCTCAGCTCCACCGGTCACGCGGTGATGGCGCAGATCGTCCCCATGCGCCGGTGCAATCTCTCCTGCACCTACTGCAACGAGTACGACGACGTTTCCAAGCCCGTCCCGCTCGACGAGATGCTCCGCCGCATCGACCACCTGGCGCGCCTGGGCACCAGCATCATCACCATCTCCGGCGGCGAGCCTCTGCTGCATCCGGAACTGGATGCGATCATCGCCCGCATTCGCCACCACGGCAAAATGGCCGGCATGATCACCAACGGCTATCTGCTGATGCCCGACCGCATTCAGCGTCTCAACCGCGCCGGACTCGACCACATGCAGATCTCCATCGATAACGTCCAGCCCGACGAGGTCTCCAAAAAAAGCCTGAAGGTGCTGGACAAAAAGCTGGAGTTCCTCGCCGAACACGCCGATTTCCACGTCAATATCAATTCTGTTGTCGGCGGGGGCATTAAGAATCCCCAGGATGCGCTCACCATCGGCCGCCGCGCCATCGGCCTCGGATTCACCTCCACCATCGGCATCATCCACGATGGCGACGGTCAGCTGAAGCCGCTCGGCCCCGAAGAGCGCACCGTCTGGAACGAGATGCGCTCCTGGAAGAAGAAGAACTATTCCCGCTTCAACCAGTTCCAGGAAAAGATCGCCAACGGCCAGCCCAATGAATGGCGCTGCCGCGCCGGCTCCCGCTATCTCTACATCTGCGAGAACGGCCTCGTCCACTACTGTTCGCAGCAGCGCGGCTATCCCGGCGTGCCGCTGTCCGAGTACACCCGCGCGGACCTCGAGCGTGAATTTCGCTCCGAAAAGAGCTGCGCGCCCAACTGCACCGTCAGCTGCGTCCACCAGATTTCCTATATCGATCACTGGCGCGCGCCGCAGACGCCGCCCGCCTCCACCGGAAGCGCGGAAGGACTGGTGAACATCCGCCTCTGATTCGAAGCGGCTCCCGGCGAGGTCCGGAGATTTGTTGCTCGTCGGTCGAGCGGCCCGCTGTGCGATGCTAAAGAAACAGACTGAGCTCCGTACAAGCCGGATCTTCGGCTCTGGCGCCGGTGAGCAAAGCGACCCCGGGGCCTGATAGCCTTGTGGCGGCAGCCAGTTCGGATTGACTGCCCGGATGGCGAAATCGGCAGACGCAGCGGACTTAAAATCCGCAGGAGCTTACCCTCCGTGGGGGTTCAAGTCCCCCTCCGGGCACCAAAAATAGGAGACTTATGCGCAATTGGCCTCTCGAAAACGAGAGGCCAAAATTGTTTGGCGGCTGCCGTGGGGGACAGGATTCAGTTCAGTCAGCGGGCGCTCGATTCCCTGGTCGCAAACCGGCGTTTGCTGACCAGACGGATCGGTGGAAGGGTATTGATCCCGGTCGCGGACCTGCGGAAATTTGCTCGCGGCGATCATCCGGAGCATATTCTGGCCGACCGCCGCAAGTTGGGTAAGCAGCGGCAGGAATTGCCGTCAGCCACCGTATACCTAATAAACAAGGTTTATTGTTGCCACTCTGAATGTACACCTAGTATATTAGGTGTATGCTGCCGTTGACTTCAATAGGCGAACGCATTGCCACCAAGCGCAAGGAGCTGGGGCTGACCCAATCTCAGCTTGCCCAAAAAGCCAAAGTTGGGCTCTCGACGCTGGATGCTTTGGAAAATGCGCGCCTGGGCGAGCTTGGCTATTCAAAGATCACCAACATTTTGACGGCGCTCGGACTGGAGCTACGGCTGCAAGAGGCAAGCAGACGGCGTCCGACACTCGAAGAGCTCCTGGAGGAGGGCCGCGATGATCAAGGTCTGGACCGACGCCGCTGAGGCAGGCATGCTTGACCGCCACAACACGCGCGGCAGCACGTTTGTGTATCAGCCGGGAGCGGACAGCGAACGAGCGGTGTCCGTCACCATGAATGTTCGCACGTCTTCTTACGATGCTCCGTTGGGTCTTTTACCCATCTTTGAAATGAACCTGCCTGAAGGTGCCTTGCGCGAGCGGTTGCGTCTGGCCTTTGCCAAGGCAACTGGCACCTTCGACGACTTCGACTTGTTGAGCATCGTGGGACGCTCGCAGGTGGGCCGGATTCGCTATACGGGAGAGAAGGAACAGCTCAACGAGGATGTGCCCTTCCAATCGGTCGATGAGATTCTTGAGAGGAACCGCGGCGGCGATCTGCTCCGCTATCTCATCGATAAGTTTGCTTCGTTCTCCGGGATTAGTGGTGTACAGCCTAAATTTCTGGTGCGCGATGAGGATGCTTTCAACGCTTTGAGCAAAAGCAAGACTCGTCTCTCGCAAAGCTATCGTGGCGCTACGCACATCGTGAAGTTGTGGGAGCAGAATGAATTTCCGCAGCTCGCCGCCAACGAGTATTTCTGCCTCAAGGTTGCGGAGAAATGTGGTCTGGAAGTTCCGCCTTATCGGCTGGCCGAGGATGGGCTTGCGCTAGTCATTGACCGCTTTGATTTGCGAGCGGACGGAACGTATCAGGGCTTTGAGGACTTTTGCGTACTCAATGCGCGACGCACGGATGAGAAATATCGCGGCAGCTACGAAACCTCTGTCCTGAAGCGCTTCGTCGAATTTGCCAATTCATCTCATGTTGGCGAAGACCTGGAGCGACTGTTTACGCTCATCGTCATCAACTGCGCCTTGCGCAATGGCGACGCGCACCTCAAAAACTTCGGCATCGTCTATGAGGACGTCCAGGGCGAAGCGCGTCTTGCTCCGGTCTATGACCTCGTAACCACCTCTGTTTATTTGCCTAAGGACAGCATGGCGCTGACCCTGAATGGAACCACGAAATGGGCGAGCGCCAGGGAGCTGCAGCGCCTGGGTGAAGTGCGAATGGGGAGTACGCCTGCACGGATCAGGGCGATCCTGGAACAGGTGGATGCTGCACTCATGTCTACGGCTGACGAGATGCGGGCCTACGTTAAGAAGCACGCTGAGTTTTCAGATATTGGCCATCGCATGCTTCAGGAGTGGGAGCAGGGTGCAAAACATTCGCTGCGCGCGGAGCAGCGATGACAGAGTAAAACCGTCAGGAGACAGCAGGAGTACGTCATTCTTTCTTACCCTCCGTGGGGGTTCAGGTCCCCCTCCGGGCGCCACTCGCTTCCCCAGGTGCGCTACCGCAGCATTCCCACCAGTGCCGCGCGCACCTCTTCCGCCGTTCGCGCTTCCTGCGGAAAATTGATGCGCGCTCCCTTCATGCCCGCCGCCGTCTTCAGCCGCAGCCAGAAGCCCAGCCGATCCACCGACGTCATCGCTGCTTCTGTTGCCTCCAGCCCGGCGTGCTTCTGCGCCAGCACAATCATCGCGTCGGCATGGTCGGCGTTCATATGCTCCAGGATTCCCGCTGCCGCACCGGCCAGCGGATCGGGCGCGGCTGTGCCGTAGTCGCGTTTGTCCACCCATCCCATT
>JAJZJJ010000323.1 GCA_021810175.1 Acidobacteriota bacterium
ACGAAATCCCCAACGTGCTCCTGCTCCACGGCACCGAATTCACCACCCTCATGCTGCCCCGCCTCATCACGCTGCTCCAGCAGCAGGGCTTCCGCTTCTCCACCGTGCCCAGGGTCGAGCGCAACCACGCTTACCGCTACGACCCCGCCGTCGCGCTGCCCGGCGGAGGCTCCTTCACCACCATGGTCCTGCTCGCCCGCCACCGCACCGTCTACCTGCCGCCCCATCCCCCCGAGCCGCTCGACAAGCTCAACTCCATCTGCGGTGGCGAATAGCCTCATTCCGCATCTCTCAGGTGGAATTCCGGCGCCCCGCACCTCGAAGAGATATGTAAGCCGCGCAACGCTCGTGTTCGCCCGTGCGGTCAGCACCGTCGAAAGTGCGTTCGCCCGCAAATACTTTGACGGCAAGCTCCGGATAGTCCTCCGCAGCCAGACACGCGTACTCTGGCAGTGTTCAGGAGATTCACCCATGCCCGCCGCGCACACTGCTGTCCCCCATCCGTCCGCGCAACCCTCGCGCCCCATCCAACCCGCCATCCATCCAGACCGCGCGTGGGCCGCCCTGCTCGCCCGCGACGCTTCCGCCCGCGACTTCGTCTACGCCGTCACCACCACCGGCGTCTTCTGCCGCTGCGGATGCCCCAGCCGCACTCCGGCCCGCGAGAACGTCCGCTTCTTCCCCACTCCCGCAGACGCCCGCGCCGCCGGCTTCCGCCCCTGCCGCCGCTGCCGCCCCGAGGAGCTCCCCTCCGACGCCCGCCTCGCCCAGACCATGGCTGCCTTTCTCGATCACCATCACGACCGCCGCGTCCCTCTCGCCGAACTCGGCCGCCTCATCCGCCGCAGCCCCTTCACCGCCCAGCGCATCTTCCGCCGCACCCTCGGCCTCACCCCCGCACAATACCAGCGCCAGTCCCGCGCCGCCGCCCTCCGCGACCAGCTTCACTCCGGCCAGGGCAACGCCACCGATGCCCTCTATGCCGCCGGATACTCTGCCTCCAGCCGCGCCTACGAGTCCGCACCATCCTCCCTCGGCATGCCGCCGGGAGACTTCCGCCGCAACGGCCGCAACCAGACCATCCATTACTGCACCGGTCCGTCCCCGCTCGGAACCCTCCTCGTCGCCCGCACCCGGCGCGGCCTCTGCGCCGTCACCCTCGGCGACCACCCTGACACCCTCGTCCGCGACCTCCGCGACCATTTCCGCCAAGCCACTCTCGTCGAAGACCCCAGCCTCGCGCCCCAAATCGCCGCCATCACCGCCGCCCTCCGCGAAAACCCCTCCGCTCTGCTCGATCTCCCCCTCGACCTCCGCGCCACTGCCTTCCAGATGCGCGTCTGGGAAACTCTCCGCCGCATTCCCCCCGGCCAGACCCGCACCTACGCGCAGGTCGCCGCCGAAATCGGCCAGCCCTCCGCCGTCCGCGCCGTCGCCCGCGCCTGCGCCTCCAATCCCGCGGCCCTTCTCGTCCCCTGCCATCGCGTCATCGGCGCCAACGGCTCCCTCACCGGCTACCGCTGGGGCCTCGACCGAAAAAAGCAGCTCCTCGCCCTCGAATCAGTGTCGCCATCCAGCAGAAACGCCGCTCCGCATGCCAAATTCCCGGCTTAGAGCCCGTTGCCGATCCCTTATTTATGCTCCAAAACAACATCCATCAAACAACGTCCGGCCCGATTCCATTCATCCCACGAAACAGCACCATTCGCTGCTTTCTACTACGGGCCCGGCTTTCCAGGATGGTATCGTCTACAAGGAAGGAAGGAGAAACACTCCGCTCGCCAGACCCTACGTGTCTGCGCGGCTATTGTGAAGAATTATGGCGACTACTAGCATTGCGACTCCGCATCACGTGAAAGATCTGGCCTTGGCCGACCAGGGACGCAAACGCATCGAATGGGCGAACCAGTCCATGCCGGTGCTCCAGAGCATCCGCAAGGACTTCATCAAGAATCAGCCCCTCAAGGGCTTGCGTGTGGCAGCTTGCCTGCACGTCACCACAGAGACGGCCAACCTCATGATCACCCTCCGCGACGGCGGAGCCGACATCGCGCTCTGCGCCTCGAACCCGCTCTCCACCCAGGACGACGTCGCGGCTTCGCTCGCCCGCGACTTCAATATCCAGGCCTACGCCATCAAGGGCGAAGACAACGACACCTACTACCAGCACATCATGTCGGCCATTGACCATAAGCCGCACATCACCATGGACGACGGCTGCGACCTGGTCACCATCCTCCACACCAAGCGCCGCGACGCCCTCGAAGGCGTCATCGGCGGCACCGAGGAGACCACCACCGGCGTCATCCGCCTCCACGCCATGGCCAAGGAAGGCGTCCTCAACTTCCCCGTCGTCGCCGTCAACGACGCGCTCACCAAGCACATGTTTGACAACCGCTACGGTACCGGCCAGTCCACTCTCGACGGCATCGTCCGCAGCACCAATGTGCTCCTTGCCGGCTCCAAGTTCGTCGTCGCTGGCTACGGCTGGTGCGGCCGCGGACTCGCCATGCGCGCTCGCGGCATGGGCGCCAATGTCATCGTCACTGAAGTCGATCCCACCCGCGCCCTTGAGGCCGTCATGGATGGCTTCCGTGTCATGTCCATGACCGAAGCCGCCAAGATCGGCGACATCTTCTGCACCGTCACCGGCAACAAGAGCGTCATCCGTCAGGAGCACTTCGAGCTCATGAAGAACGGAGCCATCATCTCCAACTCCGGCCACTTCAACGTCGAAATCGACATCCCCGCGCTCGAAAAGCTCTCATCCTCCAAGCGCCAGACCCGCGACTTCGTTGACGAGTTCAACCTCCGTGACGGCCGCAAGATCTACCTCCTTGGCGAAGGCCGCCTTATCAACCTCGCCGCCGCCGAAGGCCATCCCGCTTCCGTCATGGACATGAGCTTCGCCAATCAGGCCCTCTCTGCTGAGTTCCTGATCAAGAACCATGCCAGCCTTGAAAAGAAGGTCTACTCCGTCCCGCAGGAACTCGACAAGCGCGTCGCACGCCTCAAGCTCGAAACCATGGGCATCGGCATCGACCGCCTCACCCCCGAGCAGGAAGAGTACCTCGCCAGCTGGAGCGAAGGCACATAGGACTGGCCGTCCAGCCAATCACCGCTCCCCGGCAAAAGCAAAAGCCCTGATCCCCCGGAACTAGGACGGGATCAGGGCTTTTTATATGCTGACATCAACTCTTAGCGGGAAAACCACCCCAGCGGAATCGCATCCGCCATCCGCTTGTACCCCGCCGGTCCCGGATGCAGATGCCCGCCCGAGTCGTACTTCGGATTCAGCCTCTCCGGATCCGCCGGATCCTCCATCACCTTCGCGAAATCGATCACCTTGTCGAAGTGCCCCGGCTGCCGGATCCACGCATCCACTTCCTTCCAGTCCTGCAGGATCGCCGCGTCCGGATGGTAGTACAGCGACCCCTGAAACGGCATGATCGTCCCGCCAATCACCTCAATGCCATGCTGGTGCGCCACCGAAATGATCTGCTGGTAGGCCAGGATCATGTTATGCACCAGCGCATGATTCTGCGCCGGCGTCATGTTTTTCTTGAAGCCAAAGGTGCCCAGGTCGTTCACTCCCTCCAGCACAATCAGATACTTCACGCCCGGCTGCGCCAGCACATCGCTGTACACGCGGGCCGTCGCCGCCGGCCCCAGCCCATACAGCAGCAGCCGGTTGCCGCCCGTACCCTCGTTCAGCACGCACAGGTTCCGCGTCTTCTTATTCGCCTGTAGCCGCTCCGCCAGAAAATCCGTCCAACGCTGGTTCTTGTTTCTCCCGCTCGCGTGCCCGTCCGTGATCGAGTCCCCAAGCGCCACAATGCAGGCGGCCCGCTTCGCCGCCGCCACCTCTACGCCCGACAGCTCAAACCAGTGGTTCACCTGCGCCGCGCCCTGCATTTCCGCCGCGGAAACATGATCCCCATGCTCGTAATAGGTATCCGTCCGCGCGCCCGGATGGCTCGTCTCCCGCGCCGGTGGCTCCTTCAGGTAATACGTCACCGCCAGGCTCGACAGCGGCGCCGCGTGAAATGTAACCGGATCAGACACATATTCCGCGCCCGCCGGAATCGTCACCTCCGGGCTCCCGCCAAACGTCACCACCGTATCCGTCTTTTCGTCGATCTGCGACGAACCCGGCGCAATCGCCCGCGCAATGTGCACTGACGCAAATGTCAGCGGCCGCGTCCCCCACTCATTCGACAGCCGCACCCGCACCTCATCGCCTCCCAGCGAAAGATGCACCACCTGCCGCACCGTCGCATCCGTCAAATCGGCGGCAGGCAGCGTATTCCGCGGCTCGGGAATCTGCTGCGACGAAGCCCAGCTCCCCACCCAGTGCATGTTGTGCGGAAGCGTCTGCGCCGACGCTCCCAATGTCATCAATGCCATCAGGTAAATCAATTTTCTCATGCCCAACAGCATATCCCCTGCGCATTCATCCGCGCACCCTGCGCACAGAAACCCAATTCAGACCCAGGGATTAAGCTTTCAGCGCGCGTCCGCCCAGACGGCCAGTCCCTAGCGCTCGAACCACTGCAGGGGAATCGCATCTGCCATTGCCTTGTACCCCGCCGGATTCGGATGCAAATGGTCCCCCGAATCAAAGGCCGGCAGGTACCGGTCCGGATGAGACGGATCGCGCGTCGCCTTGTCAAAATCCACATAGCCGTCAAAATGCCCCGGCGCGCGAATCCACGCATTCAATTGCTGCCGCAAC
>JAJZJJ010000324.1 GCA_021810175.1 Acidobacteriota bacterium
CTCATGCCGTTCGATCCGGCGGCCACGTCATCGTGAGCACCTTCGGCCCGGAAGGCCCAATGAAATGCAGCGGCCTGGACGCGGTCCGTTACGATGCCCCTTCGCTGCAGCGGGAATTCGGCTCCGGTTTTCGTCTGCTGGAAGGCTTCACCGAACTGCACCAAACCCCGTTTGGAACCGTGCAGCAGTTTCTCTGCTGCCACTTCGCTGTCGAGTAAGTTCGACGTCGAGATTCGAACCGGCGGCTCGGCTCAGCGGCCCGCGCGCTGCGGCCAGTCGTACGTCACCACGCCCAGGTTGTTCAGCACCTGGAGGGTGTTTTCCAGGTTGCGTCGCACCTCCGGCCGGTCCTTACGCGTCTCGGCGGGATCCTCCTGCACCGCGATCACCCGCCCAAGCGGCCATGCGTCCTGCGGCAATGCTGAGAGTGCCGCGGGAAGATCCGACAACTTCAGCTCCAGCCCCGGCTGTTTCGCCGCAGCCTTTTTCGACGCGCTGTTGCGCCGCGATTTCGGCGTCGCCATATCCGTCGCGTTTGTCGACAACGTCAGCGTCGAGCGCCGTACCACCAGGAACGGATTCTTCCAGTTCCGGCGCACGTGGATCGACTCATAGACATTTTTGGACGGCAGGGGAATGCGCTCCAGCCTTTGCTCATCCGTATTCGCGGCTTCTGCCGCCCTGCGTTCTTCCCGCAGGGTATTCGCCCGTGCCTCGGCCGCCGCCTTTACCTTTGCCGCCGCCTTCTCCGGAGCGCGGGAGCAGGATGTTAGCAGGCCGCCCAGCAACAGAGCGCTGCCGGCGAGGACAAATACTTTCATGACGTGAGTGCGGATCAATGCGCTTGTTTCCTGCAACCCAGCATAGCAAGCTAAGCCGCGCTCCGCAGCATCGTTCGCCGCCCACGGCTGCCCGACGTCACTGCGAGGGGCTAGAATCATTGGGCGGCGGCCTCTTCCGCCGCACAGTATGAAAACCAGCCTCTTCGACCTCTTCAAGGTCGGCATCGGACCCTCCAGCAGCCACACCATGGGGCCTATGCGTGCCGCCCGCCGCTTCGTCGTCCAACTCCACTCCTCCGGGCTGCTGGCGCAGGTCGCCTCCATCCAGGTGGATCTCTACGGCTCGCTCGCTCTCACCGGCATTGGCCACGGAACCGACCGCGCCATCCTCCTCGGCCTGAGCGGCGAGGAAGCCGCCACCGTCGACCCCGCCACCATTGACGCAAAGCTCACAGCCATCCGTACCTCTGGAGCCCTCCGCCTTCTCGGCATCCATCCCGTGCCATTCCGCGAGTCGCTGCACCTGCTTTTCCATCGCGATCAGATGACGCCGCCCGGAGCCGCAACCCAGCATCCCAACGGCGTTCGCTGCACCGCCTTCGACGCCTCCGGCGCAATCCTTCTTTCGGACACGTACTTCTCCATCGGCGGAGGCTTCATTGTCGCGGATGGCGAGCAGACCGGCCCCAAATCGGCAGCTGAAGCCGAGCTGCCGTATCCCTTCGCCAGTGCCGCCGACCTTCTGCACAGGGCGAATGAAGCCGGAATCTCCATTGCCGACCTGATGCTGGCCAACGAATCGGCTCTGCGCCCGGAGGCTGACGTCCGCTCCGGCATTCTCCACATCTGGTCGGTGATGCAGGATTGCATCCAGCGCGGCATCGCCACTGACGGCATTCTGCCCGGCGGGCTGTCAGTCCATCGCCGCGCCCCCCGTCTCACCGCGCGGCTTCGTACCAAAGGATCCGCCGACCCGCTGGCTCCGCTGGACTGGGTCACCGTCTTCGCTATGGCTGTCAACGAAGAGAATGCCGCTGGCGGCCGCGTCGTCACCGCTCCCACCAATGGCGCCGCCGGAGTCGTCCCCGCAGTCGCGCGTTACTACTACAGCTTCGCCGTCCCGCCAGGCCGGCCTGAAACCGGCGAGGCCGCGCCGCCCGATCCCGCCGCCGAAGCCGGTATCCTGCGCTTCTTCCTCACCGCCGCCGCTATTGGCGTGCTCTACAAAGAGAATGCCTCGATCAGCGGCGCCGAAGTCGGTTGCCAGGGAGAAGTGGGCGTTGCCTGCTCCATGGCCGCCGCCGGTCTGGCCGCTGCTCTCGGTGGCAGCAACGAACAAATCGAACACGCCGCAGAAATTGCTATGGAGCATAACCTGGGCATGACCTGCGACCCCGTCGGCGGCCTGGTCCAGATTCCCTGCATCGAGCGCAACGGCGTCGGTGCCGTCAAAGCCGTCCATGCCTGCCGCATCGCCATGAACGAAACCGAACCCCACAAAATCTCCCTCGACCAGGTCATCCGCACCATGTATCTCACCGGCCTCGACATGCAGAGCCGCTACAAGGAAACCTCGCTTGCCGGCCTGGCGCTGAACGTCATCGAATGCTGACAGGCCGCCGCATCCCTCCGGCCCGCATCCAACTGCCGGGAGGAAATCCCATGGCAGCTCATCCCATTCCCAGCGCCGCACCGGAAGATATCGTGCAGTTCAGCCTGGAACAGGAGATCGCCGACTCCGAGCGCCGCCGTCCCTGGCAGTCCGGCGTCCTGTCGAAGACCCTCTTCAAATCATCCGACATGCGCGTCCTGCTGGTCTGCATGGATCAGGACGCCACCATGGACGACCATCATGCCGACGGCAGCATTTCCATCCAGGTGCTGAACGGCTGCATCCGCTGTCGCGTCAACGGGCATTCCCGGGAATTGTCTCAGCGCGACGTGCTCACGCTGCAGCCATCCATTCGCCACGCGGTGAAAGCGGTGGAAGCCTCTGCATTCCTGCTCACCATCTCCTGGCCCAGCAGCCAGAAGCTGGAGTCGCTGGAACATCGGGGTTACGGCTCCTGAGAGAGCCGCCCGTACTCCACCACGCACTCGTACTCGATCCTCACCACGCCCTCGCGCTCGTTTTCCGTGAACAGCCGTTCGGTCGCGGCCATCACTTCCGCAAATCGGGGATGCCCCGGCTGCGGCATGTACGAAGACGAAAGCAGCCGTCCCTCCAGCCCTTCCAGCGTCAGCTCCTGCGCGTTGGGGAACACCGCCGTCCGCATCTCCTGTGGCGAGAAGAACTCCGCCAGCCGCTTCCGCTCCACATGCTGCTGCTTCACGGCCACATAATCCACGCCGAACTCCCGCAGCAACTCCTCATACCCATCGTGGAAGCGATCTCCGCCCAGCTTCCGGTTGTTGTAGATCACGGCGCACCAGCCGCCGGGCTTCAGCACCCGCGCAAATTCCCCCCGCGTCCGTTCCAGGTCGAACCAGTGCATCGCCTGCGCTACCGTGATCAGATCAGCCGATCGATCCTGCAGCCCGGTCGCCTCCGCCGTCCCTTCCGCGATCCGCAGCTTCGGATACTCCCTCGCCAGCTCCGAGCATGCCGCCCGCATCTCGGCATTCGGCTCCACGGCGGTTACCGCGAAACCCGCCTCCAGAAAAATCTCCGTCAGCAGCCCGGTTCCGGCGGCCACATCCACAATGCCGGCGTCGTCATTCAGTCCGCACTCGCGCCGCAGAACTGCCGCAATCTCCGCCGGATACCGGGGCCGAAACCGCCGATAGCTCTCCACCCGTCCTGTAAACCGCTCCGCCGGATTTGCCAGCAATCGCCACCCCTCTTCGTCGTCTGCCGCAAAGCGGCGTATGCCTATGCGGCTAGTCCCGCTCGATGGCCATTGCCACGGAGTTTCCCCCGCCCAGGCAAAGCGCCGCCACCCCGCGTCGCACATCCCTCCGGATCATCTCATGCATCATCGTCACCATAACCCGCGCGCCGCTCGCTCCGATCGCATGCCCAATCGCCACCGATCCGCCGTTCACATTCACCTTCTCCATCGGGATTCCCAGCTCCCGGGTCACCGCCACCGCCTGCACCGCAAAGGCTTCGTTCAGCTCGAAGAGGTCCACATCCGCAACGGACCATCCGGCCTTCTTCATCACCGTGCGCGCTCCATTGACCGGCGCCATCATCACCCACTTTGGATCGATGCCGCTCGTCGCATGCGCCACAATCCGCGCCATCGGCTTCAGCCCCAGTTCTTTTGCCTTCTCCGCGCTCATCGCCACCATGGCCGCCGCCCCGTCGTTCACCCCCGGAGCATTCCCCGCCGTCACGCTGCCATCCTTCTTAAAGGCCGGCTTCAGCGAGCGCAGCGTCTCAATCGTCGAATCCTCCCGGATCGACTCGTCCCGCTCGAAAAACTTCGGCTCCTGCCCCTTCTTTTTGGCCGGAATCTCCACCGGAATCACCTCGGCCGCAAAGCGCCCCTCGCGCCATGCCGCCGCGGCCTTTTGATGCGAGCCCAGCGCAAAGGCGTCCTGCTCCTCGCGGCTGATCCCGTATTTCTCCGCCACCAGCTCCGCCGTCTGACCCATGTGGTAGTCGTTGTACACGTCCCACAGCCCGTCGCGGATCATCGAATCCACCGCCACGCCGTTGCCCATCCTGAACCCCGTGCGTGCCTGCGGCAGCAGATAGGGAGCGTTCGTCATCGACTCCATTCCGCCGGCCACCACAATCTCCGCGTCGCCGGTCCGAATCGACTGCGCTGCCAGCGATACCGCCCGCAGCCCCGATCCGCACACCATGTTCACCGTAAAAGCGCTCACCTCCGGCGGCAGCCCTCCAAACAGCGCCGCCTGCCGGGCTGGATTCTGTCCCAGCCCCGCCTGCACCACGTTGCCCATAATGCATTCGTCGATCTGTTCGGGCTTCAGCTGCGCGCGC
>JAJZJJ010000325.1 GCA_021810175.1 Acidobacteriota bacterium
ACAGACGAGCATAGGCAGATGCAGTGGCACAAGAGCGGGCGTACAATGCGGTATGGCCATTTTGACGCAGACACCAACGACGGCGGAGAAAAGGGCATTAGCCAGTTTCGGGGCAAACCTTTTGAAGACGTTTCACGCTGCATACGAGCGCAATTCCGAAAGCCGCAGTATGGAGTACCACCGCGGCGCTGTGATCGGCTGGCGGTGGATGCTGGACGCTCTTTACGGTCAACACATCACCGAAGAGATTGTTGACGCCGCGGCCGAAGAAGCCAACCTAACCATCCCGCCAGCTGGTGACGTTGACCGTGAGGGCAATTGGATTGGCTTCGATTCCGGCGCACACACCTACATCGGCAAGCTGCACGACTGATCAGAACGCGGACGCGTGACCGGCACCCCGCATCTTTCAAAGCTGGAAAATGCAATGCAGAGTGGCGTGAACGTCCCAATTCAGGGCTGTTGGCTGCGCCTTCGCGGGTAGGTCGCCGGAAACGGGCCAGTTGTCCGCGTTCCACCCCGCCGTAAAGTCGCCTACGCTGACTTGTGGCTGCACCAGCCGAATTCCGTTCTCCGTGTCCTCTGCGTCCTCCGTGGTGAAGCTGTCAACCATCCACCGCCCGCACCAAAGTAATCCACGCTCATTCCAAACGACTTCCACCCCGCCCAGCCCCAACAAAACTGGCACGATTTATCCCCCAACCCGGTACTCTAAAAATAGGGAACAGGAAATTCCGCAACCGGAAGAGGCTGGGGGGGCGTCTCACGTCTGCCGGCAGTTGGCAGAGGGGTGAAGCCAATAACTTCAGCGAAATCATATGGATACGTATCCATAACAAAACAAAGGGCTACGGTAAACGCTTTGAAATCATATTCTTACCGGGCAGTCCAATACCGACCACGCCGCTATGCCCTTTAGATTCATATGCATGACCCAAAATCGCAAAAACCCAGGGGGTACCCACCACTCTCAACCAGCTACCTTCCTGGCTGCCCCGTCTCCCGGCAGTTGGGAGGCGGGACAACGCGAAGCGTCCGTATCGGTTCAGTAGCTCATAGCGGACGCACCTGGCCCAGGCTGGCCCGCGTCCAGCTTTTTCGCTAACCGTTTCACCGCTAACCGCTTTTCGCTACCCGCTTCATCGCTAACCGTTTCACAGCTAACTTCAACGGAATCATATGGATGCGCATCCATAACAAAACAAAGGGCTACGGTAAACGCTTTGAAATCATATTCTTACCGGGCAGTCCAATACCGATCACGCCGCTATGCCCTTTAGATTCATATGCATGGCCCAAAATCGCAAAAACCCGGGGGGTACCCACCGCCAGCCTACTCCTCGACAGAGTAAAAGCTGATCGCCGCATCGCCCTGCCGCAGCACCCGGTACCGAACCAGCCTGCCGCCGCGACCCGCTCCGGAACCACCAGCCCCATAGCTCTCCGCCAGCTCGCGCCGCTTTTCGTGCTCGGCCGCCACCACGGCACCCTCGGCCAGCAGACCGCCGGCCTCGCCCGCCAGCAGCCCCAGAGCCGTCTCGTACTCCGCCGCCGCCGCATACGGCGGATCCAGAAAGACGAGGTCCACCCTCCGCCCCTGCCCGGCCAGCCGCTTCAGCGCCGCCGCAACACTATGTGAGTCAATCACATACCCACTCTTGACCCCCAGCGACGTCAGGTTCGCCCGGATCGCCTTCCTCGCCGCCTCCGCCTGCTCCACAAAGATCGCCTCGGCCGCTCCACGGCTCAGCGCCTCAATCCCCACCGCCCCCGAACCGGCGTACAGGTCCAGAAACACCGCCCCCGCCACCCGCTGCCCCAGCACGTTGAACAGTGTCTCCCGCAGCCGGTCGCTCGTCGGACGCGTCTCCAGTCCCCGCGGCGCCGACAGCAGCCGCGACCGATACTGTCCACCAATCACCCGCATCCGCCACCAATTTGAACCGCGATTTTGCTCCGAACCTCTACAATATCCGGAAGAGTCCTGGAGTTCGAGATGCGTGCGTGGTCTTTACCGTTAGGTCGCTGGTTCGGTGTGCACCTGCGCATCCACTACTTCTTCCTGCTCCTCCTCATCTTCTGCGTCATCTCCACCCAGCTCTCCGGCATCTCCGCCTGGCGCGGAATCGTGCTCTGGTTCCTGCTCTTCGGCGCCGTCCTCGGTCGCGAAATCGCCCGCGCCATGGTCGCCGCCTGGTACGGCCTCTCCGTCCGCAGCATTCTCCTGCTGCCCATCGGAGGACTCTTCTCCTACGCCACCCCGGACATGGCCGAGCGCGCCTCCGACGGTCTGCCGCAATGGGCCATCACCATTGCCGGCCCGCTGGCCAACTTCTTCTTCGCCGCCCTGATCACCGCCCTCATCCTCGGCGCAACACCGCACGTCCCGGTTGCCGCCCTGCCGCCCGTCACGCCCAGCCACCTGATGCGCTCCATCATCTGGCTCAACGTGGCCATCGGCATCATCCACTTCATTCCCGCCTATCCGCTGGACGCCGGACGGCTCCTCCGCGGCAGCATGGCCAAAGACCGCGGCATGGCGCAGGCTACCCGTGCCGCCTCCGGAGTGGGCCAGTTCGTCGGCATCGGCGCCGTCGTCGCTGGCCTGGCCCTGCTCGCCGTTCCCAACACCCACATCGCGGCCTCCTTCAGCCCCTGGCTCATCATGGGAGGCTTCTTCGTCTTCATCGGCGCGCAGCTGGAAGACCAGGGCGTCCTCTTCCAGTCCGTCGTCGAAACGGTCCGCATGCGCGACGTCATGCTCACCGACTTCGACACCCTCTCGCCCTCGGACACGCTTTCCGACGCGCTCTACAAGGCCATTCACAGTCTGCAGGACGATTTTCCCGTCGTGCGCGGCCCCAATCTCGTCGGCGTCGTCTCTCGCCAGGGCATCGTGAACGCCCTGCGCGGTGGAGGCAACGGCTACATCCAGTCCATCATGTCCCGTGCCTTCCAGGTCGCCCAGCCGGACGATTCGCTCGGCGTGCTGATCCGCCGCATCGGAAGCGGTCGCCTGTCACTTATCCCCGTGGCCGAGAGCGGGCGCGTGGTGGGCATCGTGACCTGGCAAAACCTGAGCAGCAGCATGGGATTGCTGGCTGAGTACCGGCGGCTGGAGCGCGGCAGCGACTACCGTGAATGACGCACCCCTCGCGCCGGGTCTCTACCTCGTCGCCACCCCCATTGGCAATCTGGAAGACATCACGATGCGCGCACTCCGGGTTCTGCGCTCGGTCGACCGCATCGCCTGCGAAGACACTCGGCAGACGCGCAAGCTGCTGAACCACTACGGCATCGACGCACCAACCATCAGCAGCCACGAGCACAACGAGGCCGAACGCAGCCGGCAGATCATTGCTGAACTTCAGGGCGGAGCACGGATCGCCGTGGTCTCCGACGCCGGAACACCGGGCATCTCCGATCCGGGCATGATCCTCGCCTCCGCTGCGATTGCCGCCGGAATCCCGGTCTTTCCAATCCCGGGAGCCAGCGCCGTAGTTTCAGCGCTGATCGCCTCAGGGCTGAACACGGAGCGGTTTCTCTTCCAGGGATTCCTGCCGCCGAAGGCGGGAGCACGGCGATCCGCACTGGAAGATATCGCCAAAACGCTTCCGGAGTCGACGACGGTGGTCGTCTACGAAGCGCCTCACCGCATTCTCGAAACGCTGGCCGACCTCGAGACGGTCTGGGGACCGGATATACCGGTCGTGGTCGCCCGGGAACTGACCAAGATACATGAGGAGTTCCTGCGCGGTTCCGTCCAGGAAGTGCGCCAGCAACTCGCATCTCGGGAGAGCATTCGAGGCGAGATGGTGCTGCTGTTCTCGGCTCATCGGATCAGGGAGGAGGCGGCTTTAGGCGGGACATCGATCACCGCCCTCATCCGGGAACTGGAAAGCTCGCAGGGCCTGTCCGAAAAGGACGCACTCAAAAGAATTGCCCGCGAACGCGGCGTGTCCAAAAGCGAGATATGGCGCGAGTTGCAGCGCGAAAAAGCACGGCAGGATTGAGGATCTAGGAACCGGGCACGACGATGCCCGAGCGGCGAACCCAATGCCCCTGATGCTTCTCCAGAAAGACCCAGGTGCCAGCGGAGCACAGATTCGCACACCAGTTGCTCATGTAGACCAGCGCGGCCTGGTGCTTGCGGTCAAAATACACCTCGCTGAAGAAGGTGATCCCCGGTATTCCGGCAGGCTTGTCAGCACGCACTTCGCTGACCTGGCTCGGAGACAGCAGCTCAAATGGATGGCTGAGCCGGAAATCTCTCCGAACGAGCCGAATGCGGACATGCTGATTGACTTCGTAGTCGGCGACCGCCTCTTTGAATCCGCGGGGATCGTCCGGAGGCGGTTTGAGCTGCCCTTCGGGCGGAATCGCCGGATCGCGGTCGGCGACGCTGACCGTGATCTCGCCAATCGCCCATTTGCCGTTCGGCTCGTGAGCCAGGCTGGTGATTAATTCCCCGGGCATCAGCAGAGAATAGATGGCGTAGGAATCGGCGACGCGATCCGGCGGCATCGGAATGGCTCCATCCGGATTTTTGGAGTGAGCTGCGGAATGCGGTTCAGCACGAGCCTGTGCGCGGGCGACCGCGACTGGCGAACCCAGCAGAACAAGAACGGCCAGTGCAGCAACGTGTTTCGACTGGCGGCGCATGCATGAAGAGACGCGACGCCGCAGGCTGGCGCTCGGTCCCGGAACATCTGTCAGCGGGCTGAGATCG
>JAJZJJ010000326.1 GCA_021810175.1 Acidobacteriota bacterium
ATGGCACCGTGAATGCCGTCTTCTCCGCAAAGGCGAATCAGGAGGTCCTCGCCCGCCAGCGCCTCAAGGGTTCCTGCCCCTACCTTTTCGCCTGGAACGGCAAAAAATTCCACTTTGTCATGGACACGGTTCCCTGGGGCTCCGCCATTGGTCTCCGCATCAATGGCATCGGTCCGGCAAAAATCGTCGCCACCCAGGAGTGGTACAAAATTCCCCGCCAGGATCTCGTGCCCCGCGCTGGCGACTACGACCTGCGCATCACCGGGGAGCTGTGGGAGGTCTACTACTACGACTGGCTCAATCTGATGACCGTCGACCACCCCAAAGGTACGGACATCTTTACCGATGAGCGCTTTGTCGTCCCGCCGCACAAACTGCGGATCATCGCCACCGGCAAGCCTCATCCCATTGCCCGCGCCATCGACGATCGCGGCCATGACGTTACCGCGATCCTGCGCTCGCTCGACGGCCACTATCTCCATACCTTTGGGCTTGGTCAGTACCAGGGCATCACCCGCTACCACTACGTCCAGATCGACCTCGGTAAGGACGTTCCCACCAGCGGTCCGCTCTATCTCATCGCCCGGGGATGGCTCCATCCTTCCAATTCCTCCATCAATCTCGCCATCAGCCAGGGCCACGACGTCCATCCCAGGCCGCTCAGTCTTCAGGTGCCGGACGGCCACGGCGGCTGGGTCACGGTGCGCCCGAATCTGGGCTTCCCCGAGGGCCGCAACAAAACCTGCGTCATCAATCTCACCGGTGTCTTCCGCCCGGGAACTCCGCACGACGTGCGGCTCAGCACCAACATGGAGATCTACTGGGATCAGATCCAGTGGGCGCGGGGCCTGCCCAACACGCCGCTGAAGGTCACTCGCATCCAGCCGTCCTACGCCAATCTCCACTATCGCGGCTTTTCGGTGATTCGCCAGGCGAGCCCTTTCTCGCCTGAGATTCCCGAATACAACCACATCGCCACCACCGCTCAGATCTGGCGCGACATGCCGGGCTATTACACCCGCTATGGCGATGTGCGACCGCTCCTGCGCAAGATCGACGATCGGTACGTCATCATGGGTCCCGGCGACGAAATGGCGCTCCAGTTCCCCGTGCCGCCGCCTCCGCCGTCCGGCTGGGTGCGCGACTATGTGATTGCCGGCGATGGCTGGGTGAAGGATGGCGATTACAACTCCATCGATTCGGCAACCGTCCTTCCCCTGCCCTACCACGCACGCACCGTTTACGACACGCCGCCTCTGCCGCTGCAGGACGAATGGGTATACCGCCATCACCCCAGCGACTGGCTCACCTGGCAGACGCGCTACCTGTCGCCTGCTCCTTTTCGCAACGCACTGGATGCTGAGGTTGGGCCCTGGAAATGAAAAGCAGACCTGTAGCGCGAACCATCCTCACGATCGTCTTCCTGGGCCTGCTGGCCGTGCCGCTGATCGTCAAATGGCGCACCCGGAAAGCTGCCGCTGCCGATGCCCGGACCACCTGCCAGATCGCCCTGAAGCGCTATGGCTTCTGCTTCAAGCAGGTCGCACAGCAGGACGGAATCAACTTCGTCCATGAAGCGCCGGTCCTCGACGCCAAACTGGACCGCATCATGCCTGAGGTAGCCTCCATGGGGGCTTCCGTCTCCATCGTGGACTACAACCAGGATGGCTGGCCGGATATCTACGTCACCAACAGCCGCATCGGCAGCATGAATCACCTCTACCGCAACAACGGCAATGGCACTTTCACCGATGTTGCGCCGAAGTTGGGCATTGCCAATGTCAATCAGCCCGGCACCGGTGTCTCCATGGGCGCGGTCTGGGGCGATTACGACAACGACGGCTATCCCGACCTCTTCCTCATCAAGTGGGGCAAGCCGGAGCTCTTCCACAACGACGACGGCCACGGCTTCACGCTCGTGAAAAACGCCGGCCTGCCGGCGTGGATGAATGCCAACACCGCTCTGTGGTTTGACTACGACGACGACGGCAAGCTCGATCTCTTTGTCGGCGGCTATTACCCCTCGAATCTGAACCTGTGGCATCTCAAAACCACGAAAATCATGCCCAACAGCTTCGAATACGCGAGTAACGGCGGCCGCAAATACCTCTTCCACAATCTCGGCAACGGCCACTTCAAAGAGGTCAGTGCTCAGGCCGGAATCAGGAGCAATCGCTGGGCGCTTGCTTCCGCCGCCGCCCCTCTCGACGGTAATCGCTATCCCGATCTTTTCATTGCCAACGACTACGGCGTCTCCGAGCTGTACATCAACAACCACGGCCACTTTCACGAAGCGGGCAAGCAGACCGGCGTCGGATTCGCCCCCAAGAGCGGAATGAACGCTTCGTTCGGCGATATCTTCAACGATGGAAGATTCTCCATCTATGTTTCCAACATTTCGCAGGAAGGCGTCCTGATTCAGGGCAACAACCTGTGGGTCCCGGACCCCGGCAGGACTCTCCATTACCAGAACATGGCGAGCGCGCTCGGAGTCGAGCTCGGTGGCTGGAGCTTTGGCGCGCAGTTCGGCGATTTCAGCAACGATGGACGGCTCGACCTCTTTCTGCAGAATGGCTACATTTCAGCCTCCAAAACCCGCAGCTACTGGTACGACTTCTCTAAAGTCGCGGGCGGCAACAGCTCCATCATCTCCGACGCCTCGCACTGGCCGGCCTTCGATGGCCGCAGCCTCTCCGGCTATCAGGAAAAGAAAGTCTGGATCAACGATGGCGCCGGCAAATTCGAAAATGTTGCCCGCGCCGTCGGCGTCAACGACCGCTACGATGGTCGCGCTGTGGCGCTGGCTGACCTCTGGAACAATGGAGCGCTCGACGCCGTGGTGGCCAATCAGAACGGGCCGCTCCTCATCTACAAAGACATCGTTGCTCCCGGGAATGACTGGATCGAGTTCCGTCTCCACGGCACCAGAAGCAACCGCAGCGCCATCGGCGCCACCGTCGAGCTGTATTGGGACGGCCAGAAGCAGATCCAGGCGGTCTCCGGCGGCAACGGCTTCGCCTCGGAGAATGAGCTTCGCCTCCATTTCGGCCTCGGCAAAAATCCACACATCGACAAGGCAGTCATCCGCTGGCCGTCCGGAACGGTGCAGACGATCAGGAATCTGATCCCGAACAAGCTCTACAACATTGAGGAGCCGGAATGAACCCCCCCGTGATTGCAGCAGAACAGGCTGTGGCCAGGCCGAAGGCGCCCCTTTGGAAGAGGATTCTGGACAGCCGCTTCGCTCCGCCTGTCTTCATTACCCTCATCCTGCTGGTCGGCAATTTGTCCTTCGGCATTCTGGAAAGCTACGAGAGGACCCTCCTCGCAATTGCAACCAGCATGGTGGCGGAACTGGTCCTCGGCCGCATCTTCTTCAATAAGTGGCCGCACCCCTCCAGCGCCTACATCACCGGCATCAGCATCGGTATGCTGCTTCGTTCTCCATTCTTCTGGCCCTATGCTCTGTGCGCCGCTCTGGCCATCATGTCGAAGTACGTTATTCGCGTGCGCGGCCGTCACATCTGCAATCCCTCGAACTTCGCCATCTGCGCGGTGCTCTTTCTCGCTTCGGAATCCGTTGCCGGCCTCAGCATCCAGTGGGGCAACAACTTCGCGGCCCTCATCGTCATCTGGATCCTCGGCGCCGTCATCCTCTGGCGCGCAAAGAAGTTCCAGATCACCGCAACCTATGTCGTCTCCTTCTTTCTGCTGGCCCTCCTGCGAGCACACATGACCGGCGATCCCTGGCAGGCCGAAGTCTCGCCGATCACCGGCCCCGAATATCAGCTCTTCATGTTCTTCATGCTGACAGACCCGAAAACCACCCTGAAATCGTGGAAGGGACAGTGCCTGGTAGCCTTCCTCGTAGCGGCGATGGAGATGGTGCTGCGGCTCGACCAGAGCGTCTACGCCCCGCTCTACGCGCTGTTCATCGTCGGCCCGCCCGCTCTGCTCATTGAGATGTGGCTCGACGCCAGGCGGAAGCGCAGGTTGGTTCCGCCCATGCTCAACCCGGAACTGGCAAGGTAGACTGCATAGAACGGATTCAACCCCAGTCGATGAAAAGCCTGTACCCCCTTCTGCTGAATTGTGCGACGGCACTCTTGTGCCTGTCCGTCGTTGCCGGATGCCGCTCCAAATCGCCGAATGCGCCGATGGAAAAGCCGGCCGCGCGCAGCGTGTCGCAGCCTTCTGGCTCCAGCGCTGCAATAGTGGCCACTCCCGCGTCCCGGCCTCGCCCATCCGGTCCCATCACCTTCACCAATGTTGCGGCCCAGGCGGGGATCCACTTCGTCCATAACAACGGTGCCTTCGGCAAAAAATACCTGCCGGAGACCATGGGCTCGGGTGTCTGTGTCATCGACTATAACAACGACGGCTGGCCCGATCTCCTCTTCGTCAACTCCACCGACTGGCCCGGCCACAAAGTTCACCGCACCACGCCCGCTCTCTACCGCAACAACGGCAACGGTACCTTCACCAACGTCACAAAGCAGGCCGGACTCGATGTCGAAATGTATGGCATGGGCTGCACCGTGGGCGACTACAACAACGATGGCTACGACGACATCTACATCACCGCCCTCGATGGCAGCCATCTCTTCCGCAACAACGGCAATGGAACATTTACGGATGTCACGAAGCAGGCCGGTGTCGGCGGCTCGGGCTTCCCGACCAGTGCCGTCTGGTTCGATTACAAC
>JAJZJJ010000327.1 GCA_021810175.1 Acidobacteriota bacterium
TGGCGGAGCAGTTGGGATTGGTGACGATGTAGCCGCCGGACTGTTTGCGCCAGCTCTGCTTTTCGAGGAGCGGGAGATGGCCGGCGTTCACTTCAGGAATGACGAGCGGCACGTCCGGCTGCATGCGGAGGGCGCTGGAGTTGGAGATAACGGCGCAGCCGGCGGCGGCGAACTTCGGCTCCAGGTCGCGGGCGATGTCGGCGTCGAGCGCGGCGAAGATGACGCGGGGCGCGCCTTCGGGCGTGGCCGGGGAGACGGGCATGGCGGCGATGCGCTCGGGGAGCGGCGTGTCCAGCTTCCAGCGGACGGCTTCTCCGTAGGGCTTGCCGCTGGAGCGGTCGCTGGCGGCGAGCCAGGCGACTTCGAACCAGGGGTGATTTTCAAGGAGCTGAATGAAACGCTGGCCGACCATTCCGGTCGCGCCAAGGATGCCAATCTTTTGCCGCATGAGCCTCGCCTTCGTGCGAATACAGCCCTGGCCGGGTGCTTCGCGCGGCCGACCTGGGCAGTGCTTATGACGATAGTGTAAATGGTTCTGCTTCCGTGACAGGAGGCGCGCTTGCGGGTGAAGCGTCCGGCGCGCCTGAGAAGCGAATGGCGACACCGAACGCTGAGGGCCGCGAACAGGAGCCGAGATTACTGGGCCGAACCGGAACCGGGGGTAAAGGTGAAATCCTGGGTGACGGTGTGATCGGGGCCGATGGTGATATCGGCGGTCTTCATGCCGAGGTGTTCCTGATAGGCAACAAGGGTGTACGCGCCGGGAGGCAAGCCATGGATGATGTACTGGCCCGAGTCGCCGGAGATTGCGTAGAAGGGATTGGATACGACGTTGATGAATCCGTGCATCCAGGGCTGATCGCCGGAACGCATGGACATCATGAGCTCGGGTTTGGCGAAGGTGTGCTGCATGGCGCCGGAGCCGGGGAGCAGAGAGAAGTCGACGGGCTGATTGCCGGCGACGCTGGGGGCAACATGCACGTCGTGGACGACAGCGTCGTCGTTGACCCACTCGACGGGCTGACCGGTCATGACTCCGGCGACATGGGGCACGAAGCGGCAGTCGCGCTCATCGATGATGACTGGCTTCGAGGGAGCCTTGTAGACACGATTTTCAAGTCCGCGGCTGACGTAGACGAAGACATTGGCGAGGCCGCCGTGGCTGACGACGTAGCCCTGGGTGTAACTGGGCGGGCCGCCGGCGCAGGCGGGATACTTCGACATATCGATTTTGCGGGGCTTCGGAGCCTTGCCGACGAAGTGAATGGTGCCTTCGACCGAGCCGCCGTCGCGGTAGTCGATGGAGGCATAGTGCAGCGGAGCACCCGGGGACGGGGCCTGACTCTTCTTACAACCGGCTGCCATCAGCAGGGTCCCAAGCGTGACGATGGCAACAACTCTCTCTGCTTTCAAGTCCTGCTCCTTATTCGAGGGGGAGGGCCAGGACCGGACAGACAGGAAGGTTGCCGGTTTACTGGCCCTGCTCCATAGACTCGATTACAGCGTCAGCGAAAGCACGGGTGCCGGAGTTTCCACCGACGTCGCGGGTGAGCGATTTCTTCGCGGCATAGGTCTTTTCGAGAGCGGTCTGGACCTTGTCGGCGGCGGCGCCTTCGTCGATGTGGCGAAGCATGAGGACGGCGGACTGGAGCAGCGCGGTAGGGTTGGCGATGTCCTTGCCGGCGATGTCCGGCGCGGAGCCGTGAACGGCTTCGAAGATGGCGGCTTCGGCGCCGAGGTTGGCGCCGGGGACGAGGCCGAGGCCACCGACGAAGGCCGCGCAGAGATCGCTGACGATGTCGCCGTAGAGATTTTCGAGCAGAAGGGTGTCGTACTGCCAGGGGTTCATGACGAGCTGCATGCAGGTGTTGTCGATGATGTGCTCGGCGTAGGCGATTTCGGGGTAATCCTTCGAGACTTCGCGGGCGCAGCGCAGAAACATGCCATCGGAGAGCTTCATGATGTTGGCCTTGTGGATGGCATGGATCTTTTTGCGGCCATGCTTCTGCACGTAGTCAAAGGCCCATTTTGCAATGCGCGTGGAAGCCTTTTCGGTGATGATCTTGAGCGATTCGATGACGCCGGGAACGACTTCGTGCTCGAGACCGACGTAAAGCCCCTCGGTGTTCTCGCGGATGATGACCAGATCGACGTTGGGATAGCGGGTTTCGAGGCCGGGGAGGTTCTTAATGGGGCGGAAATTGGCGAAAAGCTCAAAGCGCTTGCGGAGGGTGACGTTGATGGAGGAGAAGCCGCCGCCGATGGGAGTGGTGACGGGGCCCTTGAGGGCAACGCGGTTGCGCTCGATGGATTTGTACAGCTCCTTGGGAATGTACTCGCCATGCTTCTCGTAAGCGCCGGCTCCGGCATCGTAGCGTTCCCAGTCGAACCGGACACCGGTGGCTTCGAGAATGCGCACGACAGCGTCGGAGACTTCGGGTCCGATGCCATCACCGGGGATCAGCGTAATCGTGTGTGTCTTCTGCACGTTGCTCCTCAAAATGAACGGGGGACAGGATTCAGGGTTTCTTCCTGCCGTGTTTTTCGGTGTGCTGGGTCAGCAGCTGCTCCAGCTCTTCCTTGAATTCGCGGACATCCTTGAAATCGCGATAGACGCTGGCGAAGCGGATGTAGGCAACTGTGTCGAGGGCGCGGAGGCGGTCCATCAGGAGTTCGCCGATCTCGGTGGTGGTGCGCTCGCGCTCGGTGGATTCAGTGACGAAGGTCTCGGTTTCATCGACCAGCTGCTCGAGCCGGGCGGCGGAGACGGGGCGCTTTTCGCAGGCATGGAGCAGACCGCCGAGAACTTTCTGGCGCTCAAATTTTTCGCGGCGGCCGTCCTTTTTGACGACCATGTAGGGGATCTCGTCGATGCGCTCGTAGGTGGTAAAGCGCCGGTTGCATCGTTCGCACTCGCGACGGCGGCGGATGGAATCGGCCTCCCTGCTCTCGCGCGAATCAATGACGCGGTCCTGAAGAAAGCCGCAATAGGGGCATTTCATCGTTGTCTTTTTTGATTTTAACAGCGGCAGCGGGGGCGGGACCGAAGGGCGCAGCGAGGGGCAGGGTACGGATGGGCGTTGCCGGGAGGCGAAATCCGAGCTAAGGTGGTTCGCGGTGCATCTTATGTGACCATGGAAAACGAGAATTTTGCCCGCAGTTTGCGCAATGGATTTCTGGCGGGGCTGGCAGGCGGACTGGCAGGGGCCGTCGCCAAAGCGGCCGCCGGATACTTCTTCCCGCCTGAGACGAAGAGACCGCTGCGTCCGGCTGCGCCGGCTGATGCTCAGGCGGAGTCGAGCGAGGAAGAGCTGGCCCAGCTGCCGGCGGGAAGCGACTGGGTGGCCGGCACTCTGACGGGTGGTGTCTACGGAGCCATGGTCGAACTGAAACCGTCGCTGACGGCGTGGCGGGGAGCGGCTTTTGGCCTGACGCTGAAGCGGGTGACGCGGGAAACGCTGCCGCAGATGGCGAATCTTAAGGCGGACTCCGGAAGCCCGTCGGTCCAGGCACGCATCAGCGCGTGGGCAGGGTATGTGGCTTACGGCGTGGCTCTGGAGATGGTGCGCCGGCGAGTGCGGCGGGGGCTGTAGCTTCAGGCTTCCTGGGTCGAGACTTTGGAATGGGCGGCTTGGTCGCCGGCGTGCTCGCTTTCGGCGGTCACTTTCCGGAGTGAGACGCCCTCCACACGGAGCCAGATGATGCCGAGGGGAATGACGCTCATGAAGGTGTCCACGAGGAGCATGGCTCCGCAGGCGAGCGCCGATTCAGGGGAAGCGGCGAAGAAGAGCTGAATCAGGGCCGCGTTGAAGGCGATCTGGGTAAACCAGCCGACGACCGGGAGCTGCAGGGTGGAGCTGGCCATGCTGCCGGCCATGAGCAACATGCACTGGGAGATGGTGAGAGCGGCCAGGGCGGGCGAGGCCGTGAAGGCGTGGGCGGTCTCCAAGTAGGCTCCGGCGATCATGGCCCACATGACCAGGGAAACAACCAGGGAAAAGAGGAAATCGAGGGGCGAGGAGATGGCGCTGAGGCCTTCGCGGAAGGCGAGGACCTTGTCCGCCACGGCAGCGCCGATGCGGGGAGAAAAGGAGCCGAAGAGGCGTTCGGCGAAGGCGGCGGCCCGGTGTCCGGAGATGCGGGCAAAGGCAGCGAAGCCTGCGAGGACGGCGGTGGCGAGGAGGCCGGCCAGTGCGGCGTGGTGAATGCGCTCGGGATCGGGCAGGCCGTGGGCGGGGCCGAAGAGCAGGAAGATGGAGAAGATGAAGGCGATGGAGCCAAAGTCGAACATGCGCTCGACGGTGTAAACGCCGATCTGGGAGGCGATGGAGGTGCCGGTGCGGCGGGCGACGAGGTAGGGGCGGACGAGGTCCGCGGGACGGCCGAGCAGGGCGACGGCGGTGAAGCCGATGACCTGGCTGCCGAAGATGCTGAGCGGCTGAACGTGTTTTGCCGGGCGCATGAGCAGCGCCCAGCGGACGGCGCGCAGCAGGTATCCGAGCCAGATGAGGCCGATGGCAACGGCAAAGAGCTTCCAGTCGGCCTGATGGAGCTGCCGGACAAAGACAGACCAGTTGAACGCGTGAATGCGGCCGCGGCCAAACCAGATGAGCGCGGCCAGGGCCAGCAGGACCACCAGCAGCACAATCCGATTTTTGTTGTTCTTCAAAGGGAGGCTCCAAGGAAAGGATACGGCACGGCGG
>JAJZJJ010000328.1 GCA_021810175.1 Acidobacteriota bacterium
GACGGTGCGGAGGCCGCGCTCGTCGATGTCGCGCATGGTGTAGACCTCGGTGAGGCCGGCGCGCTTGAGGTTTTCCTTTTCAGTGGCGTCGATGTCGCGGACGCCGATGAGGACGGTGTTTTCGGGGAGGACTTTGGGGCTCCAGCCGCAGATGCCGGCGAGCGACTCGGGGCCGAGGCCGAGGAGGGCGGCGAGGGGCATGCCGTGGACGTTGCCGCTGGGCGAGGTTTCCGGGGTGTTCATGTCGGCGTGGGCGTCGATCCAGAGGAGGCCGATGCGCTGATTCTGCTGGTGGTAGAAGTCGGCGACGCCGGAGACGCTGCCGGCGGCTACGGAGTGGTCGCCGCCGATGATGAGCGGAGTCATGCCCTGCTCGAGGGCTCCAGAGACGATGGAGGCGGCGCGGGTGCAGGTTTCGGTGATTTCGCGGAGGTAGCGGGCGTGTTCTTCGCCGACGTGGCGGGTTTCGGCTATTTCGACGTCGATGTTGCCGGCGTCGATGAGCTGGTGGCCGAGGGCTTCGAGGCGGGCTTCCAGGCCAGCGACGCGGACGGCGGAGGGTCCCATGTCGACGCCGCGGCGGGATGCGCCGAGGTCGAGGGGAACGCCGATGAGCTGGATTTTGCGGGTGGGCAGGGATTGGGTACCGGTGTAGATGGGGCCGGAGGTGAGTCCGGTGACGGGGGATTTGGCGGCGGCGAGTTTTTCGGTGGCTTCTGACATGGCGGATCCTTGGTTGGGTGCTGTTGGCACCCTGGGCTTTTGGGGCTGCGGCGGGCGGGAGCGGGCAGGGGGAAATGCTCCCGCCGGGGATGGCAGGTGGATGGGCCGCTAGCCAAAAGCGAGGGCTACGCTGAATCCGAAGGCGTGGCCGTCAATGTGAGGTCGAACGATCATGATCGTAACCGTTGCAGTTTCAATTACGGATAGATGCGGTTGAGGGTGCGCGCGAAGGGGATGGTTTCGCGGACGTGCTCGAGGCCGCAGATCCAAGCGACGGCGCGCTCGATGCCCATGCCGAAGCCGGAATGGGGGACCGAGCCGTAGCGTCGTAGATCGAGATACCACTGAAAGGCCTCGATGGGCAAGTGGTGATCTTCGATTCGCTGCTTGAGGAGTTCGTAGGAGGGGATGCGCTGCGAGCCGCCGATGATTTCTCCATAGCCCTCGGGAGCGAGGACGTCGACGCAGAGGGCGTACTTGGGGTTGTCGGGGTCCGGCTCCATGTAGAAGGCTTTGACGTCTGCCGGGTAGCGGTGGACCATGACGGGGCGGTCGAACTGCGAGGAGATGTAGGTTTCGTCGGGGGAGCCGAAGTCGTTGCCGTACTCGAAGGGATTTTCGAGCAGGCCTTTGGCGTGGGCGTCGTTGAGCATCTGGACGGCGTCGTCATAGCGGAGGCGCGGGAACGGAGCCTGGATGGTTTCAAGTTTGGAGATGTCGCGTCCGATGACCTTGAGGTCGGCGGCGCGGCGTGTGAGGACGCGCTGGACGATGAAGCTGATGAAATTTTCGGCGAGGCCCATGAGGTCGTCGAGGTCGGCGAAGGCCCACTCGGGCTCGACCATCCAGAACTCGGTGAGATGGCGGCGGGTTTTGGATTTTTCAGCGCGGAAGGTAGGGCCGAAGGAGTAGACCTTGCCGAGGGCGAGCGCGGTGCTCTCGATGTAAAGCTGGCCACTCTGGGTGAGGTAGGCTTCGTCGCCGAAGTATTCGACGGGGAAGAGCGTGCTGGTACCCTCGCAGGCGGCGGGGGTGAGGATGGGCGGATCGGTGAGGAGGAAGCCGTTGTCGTCGAGGAAGTCGCGGGCGGCTTTGATGATTTCCGCGCGGATGCGGAGGATGGCGGACTGGCGCGGGGAGCGAATCCAGAGGTGGCGGTGCTCCATGAGGAAGTCAGTGCCATGCTCTTTGAGGGAGATGGGGAAGGGCGTATCTTCGGGGACGCGCTGGATGACTTCGAGGTTTTCGACGTCGAGCTCGAAGCCGCCGGGGGCGCGCTTGTCGGCGCGGACCTTGCCGGTGACGATGACGGAGGATTCCTGGGTGAGGCCCTTGATGCGCTCGAAGACTTCCGGGGCGACGGCGGCCTTGGGGACGATGCCCTGGATGGTTCCGGAGCCGTCGCGGAAGATGGGGAAGAGGAGCTTACCGCTTTCGCGGAGGTTGTAGAGCCATCCCTGGAGGGTGACGGACTGGCCTTCATGCTCGCCGATGCGGGCGATGGTGGCGAGGGGTGGATTGGTAACAGATTCGGTTTCGTTTGCCATGGTGTCGTTTTTGAATCAGAATTTTTCGAATGCGCGCTGGGCTTTTTCGAGGATGGTTTCGATGGGCTCGTCGAGGTTGTAGTGAATTTCGAGGATGCCTGCGGGTGTTTGCGGCGCGGCGTGGAGCAGCTGCATGGTGTCGTCCCAGTCGATGGAGCCTTCACCGGGCCAGAGGTGCTCGTCTTTTTCGCCGTGGTTGTCGTGGATGTGGGCGGTGCGGACGAGGTCCTGCATTTCGGCGAAGGTGGCAGCGACGCCTTCTTCAAGGTGGGCGTGGCCGGTGTCGAAGCAGAAGCCGATGTCCTTGAAGTGGCCGATGGTGAGGATCTCCTTGAGATGGGCCGGTTGGGTGACTTCGTTCTGGAGATTTTCGACCAGGAGCTTTACGCCGAGGGGGTTGGCAAAAGCGCGGAGGTGTTCGAGGGCGGTGATGGAGTGCTCGAGAGCGCGGGCGTTCCAAGTTTCGTGCGGGTCGCCGAGGTGGAGATTGAGGAAGCGGAGCGGAATCTGCTCGGCGGCTTCGAGGGAGCGCTTGATCTCGTCCATGGCGTCGATGCGGCGGGCTTTGTCGGGGTGAAGCACGTTGACGGCAGGCGCTCCGGCGCGGCCCATCTCGCGGTCGGGAAACATGGGGGCGTGCATGGAAAAAGCTTTAAGGCTGTTGGAGCGGAACCAGGCGGCCAGCTCCGCCACATGCTCGCGGCTGGTGTAATCGAAGTGCTGTCTTGCGGCAAAGATTTCAACAGCCTGCGCTCCGGCGCGGCTGGCAAGATCGAGCAGTCCAGGGTGCAAACGCTGATTCAAGAACAGATGCGTCGACAGCACGCGCAGCATGGTCAAGCGCTCTCCTGCCCCGGCCGGATGGGGAATGCATGGGTGGCCAGAGACTGCTTCCATTGTCTCATTTTTGGTGCAGATTGGGCCATTGGGGGGCTTGCCGTTCAAGGTGCACCATGAACGGCTGCCGGTTGGGCGCGGGCAGGCGAGGTGGCTTTCTTGTCTTCAGGTCTGGTTGAAAAGAGAAGGAATCTGATGTCTGGGAGGAAGATGCGCGACTTTGTTGCTTGTTGCAGGGGCTGGACGGCTGAATGTCTTTTCCTGCGGCAATTTGAATATGAACTTGAGCGGAGCGGCGATGCCCGCCTCGTTATATCGCACGCCGCTCCCGCCGAAGCGGAAAGGGAAGCTGCACGGTATGTTAGGATGATGCTGTCTGCAAGTAAGTTGCCTGCCCTACGCTGCGCGTCACGGGGCGATAGACGGAAAATTCCCTGGAAGGCAGATGGAGGCAAGGGTGCTCCTGCAATATGCTGGAGGAGTGGGCGAAACGAGTATTGTCTCCAGGGCCCGTTAACAATCGTGACTATTTCGCGTCCATATCTCTGGTGCGCCGTGAGTGGCTGCGTTGCCGTTCGAGAGAATATCCCATCCCACCGACTGAGAACCATGATGAAAACTGCTGATAGAGGGGCCTCGATGCGAACGAAGTGTGTGCAGATTGTCTTTGTGTTGTTTTTCATTGCCGCGATGAGCGGCACAACAGCCCGCGCGCAGGCGGCGGCATCGTCCAGCGCGCAGACGTCTGCGGCGTCCAGCGCGCAGACAGCGCCGCAAGCCCCGGCGCGGAAGGCCCCGCGATCGATGGCGGAGACGGACTTGTCGTTCAGTTTCTACAGGGCCTTTACCAGCTCAACCAGCGGTAACGATACGTTGCAGACGCCGTTTGATTCCAATGGCGGCATGGTGGAATTGCGCCATATTCAAAGTCCTCTCATCGGCTATGAGGTCACGTACGCGGACAACATCGCCGATCAGGCCTATGCTCCCAACCCCGGTGCGTGCGGCTTCCTCTGCGCCACACCGCCGATCAAGCTCCACGCCACTGGAAGCCAGGTGGGTCTCGATTGGGTGATCTCTGACAAGATGGGCGCGCTGAGCCCATTTGCGGTAGCCGGTATGGGCTTCTTCATCAACATGCCCAGCCTGGACCTGGGCAACATCAACACCGCAGTCAGGCCGATGTGGATCTATGGCGGCGGGCTGGACTGGGGCTTCTCCCGGCGCATGGGAATCCGGGTCCAATATCGGGGCAATGTATATAAGGCGCCTGACCTGGACGCCAATTTCAACGCGACCGGAAAATTCACGCAGAGTCGCGAGCCGATGATAGGTGTATACTTTAGGCTCTAAGTTTTCAGCCGCGGTTCGCGCGGAACGGCGCGAACCTGTGGTCTTCCGGAATACAGGCGCAATCTATAAGCCTCGGGCCTAGTAAGACACGACCAACTCGGCGAGCCCGGGTGCAATCCAACAACTTTGAATGGGTTCTGACTTCCAGCTTGAGCCGTCGGCATAGCTTATGGAGTCCAGCTGGAGCAAACCGACTGACCCAAAGCAGCCAGCCAGAATTCGGCTGTTACGCTGCTG